>VGYV01000526.1 GCA_016872855.1 Planctomycetota bacterium | reverse complement strand
GCCGCCCGATGGCCGCCGCAGAACGATGGCATAACCGTCAGGCCCGCCCGGCAGCCGCCGGGCCGTCTTTGGGGCCATACCTGTGAGAAATGCAGGCTAGGCCAGTTCTCTGGCAGATTTCGCAGAGGGAGTTCTGGGCTGACTGGGGGAACGCGTCCTTTCGGCTGCTCAACGCGTCGAACACCCCGATGGTACGCTTCCCTTGAATGATAGGTACTGCAAGCTCACTGGTCACACCCTTCTCGACGGGGATGTAGACGTCGCTTCTGGTTACGTCCGGCACGTACACAGGCCTACCCGTTTGGGCTGCCAGGCCAGTGACACCCCGGCCCACGGCGTTAACCCACAGGCGTTCTGCTTGAGTCAGACCCAGGGCAGCGCGCCTCACAAGGTCACCCGAGTGTTCGTCAAGAAGCATGATGGCCGCTCTCTCAAAGCCGACCAGTCGCTGGGCCTTCTTGAGAATGGTGTTCAACGCCTCTTCCACTGTCATCGGGCCCATTAGGGATAGGAACATATCCGCGAGCCCAGCCTCTAGGCTAGGCCGCATCCCACGCTCACTTTGGGTCCTTCTGGTCTTTCCGGCGCTGACTAGGCTACTGGGTTCCCCCATGTCTCGTCCCGATTCCCTGTGCCTATCATGAAGGACCCTTCGTTCGCTGCTCATCGGGGGTTGTCCTCATCGCAACGATGGCCGCCCTGACGATGCACTGGTGTGTCGTAGTAGGAAAATGCAGATAAGGCCCAAAAGATCGATCTGTACGGCCACGGCCCCTCAGTGCCCATCGCCGCGTCCCTCCTCACGAGAGTCGACGATGCGAACGAACGTCATGCTAGCAAGTCTTGAGCCAAGAGTCAAGGGGTTGTGAGGATTCCTGTTGGCTCAACTATAGATTGGGGCCGCGATCCGGCCTGTGCAAAGGAGCCCATTGCAGAAAGGGGCAGCCGATCCGCGCCCATCAACCCGCCATATGACCACAGGAACTGGTGAGTGCCCTGCCAAGAGACTGGATGTGGGTGGGGGGCGGAGGGCCGAGGAACAGTGTTCGGTTGTGGCTGTTATCCGTCTCAACCGTGGAATCCGTAGTCGCTCTCCGTGTTCTCCGTGTCTCCGTGGTGCGCGTCCCCCCTCACGCGAGGGGCTGGATGTGGACGGGGCCGTCGGGTGTGGCGTCGAGGGTGAGGCGGCTGCCCTCGATGAGCGCCATGCCGAGGAGGGCGGAGCCCTGGACTTCGAGGGCAGGGACCGAGCGGGGCTGTCCGTGCCACTGGACTACGGCCTGAAAGGCG
This sequence comes from Planctomycetota bacterium, assembly GCA_016872855.1. Taxonomy (GTDB): domain Bacteria; phylum Planctomycetota; class PUPC01; order DSUN01; family DSUN01; genus DSUN01. Next base: position 4,672 of record VGYV01000526.1, on the reverse strand, counting down.
TTGAGGACGGCGGGCCGGCCGTCCGCCAGAACCCCGTCTCTGGCGCCGAGAAACCGAAGCCCCAGCTCTGAGACCTGCTGTGCGGGCAGGGCGATGTAGCCAGTGAAACCTGTGTCAATGACCGTTTCGGTCGCCACCCGTTGCCCGCGTGGCCCTTGCACTGTGAGAGAGACCACGGCCTTGCGCTCCCGCGTGACCCGCCCTTCGATCATGCGGGGCCCCTCCCCGGCGAGGCCCCAATGTAGACCGAGGCGGGATAGCCGACGCGCAGGATGTAGAACACACTGTCGGGGTGGTTGGCGGTCGCGCGCTCCATGGCGGCGACCTCGTCAGCGTCCAGCTCGTACTCGCCGGTTTCGACGTCGAGGTAGAGGAATTCGCCGTGGTGGGCGGGCTCCAGCTTGGCGCGGAGGAACTTGTCGTAATAGTCCCGACCCCGGCGAACCAACTCGTGCGGATCAGCCGTTGTGGTGGGCACGTTTGTCTCCCTTCGGGAAGTCCAGCACCATTCTATTCTACTATGGGGCGGGCGCAAATGCCAATGCCGATTGCGCAAGAGCAAGCGGGGCGCGGGCGGGCGATTCGGTCCGCGGGGAATCAGTCGGCAGTCGGCGGGGGCAGTCGGCAGTGGCAAGGAGGAAGGCAGTTGCGGGGCGAATCGCCCGACCGCGCCGCAGTGCAAGAGTCTTTGGAGGAGGGGGCGGGGAGGAACCTTTCTGCTAGAAAGGTTCCTCCACGCACGCATTCGAGAACGACGACGACGACGATGACGACGACGATTCTACCGCTGGTAGATGGGGAGGAACCTGTAGGGGACGCCCAGGATCAGGATGGACATGGAGGTTCCATAGGCTGGGTCGCCTTCGCCGCCTTCGCCAATCCAGGAGCCGTCGTCGCGCTGTTTGCGGAGGAGGGCGTCGTGGATTTTGGGGTACCAGTCCTGGTAGTAGTGCTCGCCGGCCTGGTACATGGCCTGGACTGCGTAGTAGTGGCCGTAGTGGTAGAATTTGGTTTGGTTGAATTCTTCTTTGGGGAGGCGGACGAGGTAGTCTATGCCTTTTTTGATGACTTTGGAGTCGCGTTCGCCGCACATGAGGAGGGAGAGGAGTCCGGCGGCGGAGCTTGAGAGGGACGGGCTGGCGCCGCCGGGTTGGTAGCCGAAGCCGCCTTGGAGGGGGTGTTGGCATTTCTTGACGTATTCGGTGGCACGATCGATGGTTTGTTTGGGGACGAGTATGCCTGCTTCGGCTGCGGAGGCGAGGGCGACGATTTGCATGACGGTGACGGAGATGTCGGCGTCTATGGGCTGGGGCTGGTAGCGCCAGCCGCCGGCGTCGTTCTGGGCGCGGAGGATGACGATGACGGCGCGTTTGAGGATGTCGCGGACTTCTTCTTTGTTGGTCATGCCCCAGATTTCGGCGAGTGCGAGGGTGGCGAGGCCGTGTTCGTACATGCCCTGGTTGGTGCCGCCGAGGTAGCCGCCGCCTTCCTTGCCGCGCTTGAGGAGCCAGGCGAGGGCGCGGTCCATGGTTTTGGCGTGGGTGCCGCGTTCGGGGAAGTAGCCTTTGAGCATGAAGGCCATGGTGGCGAGGCCGGTGATGGCGGCGGGGAAGCGGGTGCCCCAGGAGCCGTCGGGGTTTTGGGTTTTGGCGAGGTAGCGGAGGCCTTTTTCGATGGCGGTTTCGGCCTGGGGGGAGAGTTCGGCGACCTGGACGCGGCTCTCGGCGGCGCGGAGGGGGGGCGCGAGGAGGGTGAGCAGGAGGAGGGGGGTGAGGTGTCTGGGCATTGGGGGTATCCTAGCGCTTGGGGGCGGCTTTTTTGGAGGAGGAGTCTTTGGAGAGGGCTTCGTAGTAGCCTTCGAGGAGTTCGCGGTATTCGATGGGGAGTTCGCGGGCGTAGACTTGGAAGAGGTCGTCGCGCTTGCGGTCGCCGAGGGAGCGCCATTTGGCGTCGGTTCGGGCGACGTCTTTGCCTTTGGGGTCGGTCTTGTCGCCGAGGGCGCGTTCCTTGTCTTGGGTTTCGAGGGTGGGGCCTTCGTGGGGCATGGGCATTTGGGTGGGCTGGGCCATTTCGGGCTGGCCTTGTTCGGGTTGGCCTTGCTCGGGCTGACCTTGTTCTTCGGCGGTGGCGCGTTCGAATGCTTGCATGGCTTCCTGGAGGGCGTTTTCGGCGGCGGCCTGGTGCTGCTGGGCGGATTCTTGCTGGCTTTGGGCCATGGCTTCGGCCGCCTGCTGCATTTCCTGGGCGGCTTGCTGGAGGGGCTGGGCGGATTCGGGGGCGTGCTCCTGGGCGGCTTCGTGGGCTTGTTGGGTGTCGCCTTCGAGGTTTTGCTGTTCGGGGGCGCGCTCGGGGAGGCCCTCGGGCTGGGCTTGTTCGGTGGCCTGGGAGAGCTGTTGCTGGCGTTCGAGGAGGTCCTGCATCCTGCGTTGCATTTCGGCGCGGGCCTGGGCCTGCTGGCGGTCGCGGGCCTGGGCCTGTTGCATCGCGGCCTCGGCCTGCTGGAGGGCTTGTTCCGCCTTCGCCTGCTGCTCGGTCGCCTGTTGGGGCTGATTCTGTTCGAGGGCTTGAGCGGCCTGTTGCATGGCTTCCTGGGCCCGATTCATGGCTTGCTGAGCTTCGGGCTGACGGGTGTTCTGGGCCGCTTGCTGGGCTCTTTCCTGGAGATTGGCCTGGGGCTTTGAGAGTTCCTGGACGTTTTCCTTCTTGTCCTGGCGGTTCTCGGTTTCCTGGCGGAGGGCCTGCTGCTCCTTGAGCATGTCCTGGATCTGGCTCGATGCCTGCTGATCGGGCGTCTGCGGGGACTCGGCCTCGGCAATCTGCTTGTCAAGCTCCTTGATGGCCTGAGCGAGGGCGTCCTCTGCCTTCTGCTGCTGGCTGGATGTCTCCTGCTTCTCGGCCTTTTCCATGGATTTCTCGGCCTTCTGCATGTGGTCCTCGGCCTTGTCCATGTTCTGCTGGACGCTGTCCTTGGCCTCGGGCTGCGCCTTGGCCTCGGCGTAGTCCTTCTGGGCCTCGTCGAGCTTGTTCTCGAGCTTCCGCTGCTCGACCTGAAGATCCTTCTTCTCCTGGTTGAACGCCTCCTCGGTCTTCTGCTCGCCCTTCTCGCGGAGTTCTTTCTGTTCTTTGCGGATTTCCTCCAGCTTCTCGCGGAGTTCCTTCTTGGCCTGGAGGTCGTTCTCGGCGTCTCTGGCCTGGAGCTGCTTCTCGGCGTTGCGGAGCGCATCCAACGCCTTCTCCTGCTCTTCGACCGCGGCCACAGGCTTCTTCTCCTCGATGTTCTTCGCCGCCTCTTCCATCCGTTTTTCGACTGGCTGCTCCTTGGCCAGCTCCTGCTTCGCCGCCTCCATACGCTTGCGGTTCATCGGGTCGGCCTCCTCCTTGGCCGCCTCCGCGAGCTGTTTCTGGAACAACTCGGCCCGCTGGGCCAGACGCTCCTGCTTGTCGGCCGTCTCTTTCTTCTGCTCCTCGGCCTTTTCGGGCTCTTGGAGCATCTTCTTGCCGAGTTCCTTGGTCTCCTGCTGAACCTGCTCCTGCTTCTCGATCAGCTCCCGAAGCTCGCGCCGCAGGTCCTGCATCGCTTGGCTCGACGCTGCCTGGATGAGCACCCGCTCGAGTTCCTTGATCGTGATGTCAATCTCGACCCCCGCGGCCTTGAGGAACGGCTTCATGGCCGCGAGCTGCTTGCGGGCGTCTTCGAGGTGTTTCGCCGCCTCGGGCACGTGCTGCTTCGCCAGCTTCGTCAGAATCTGCGCGATCCGGTCCAACTCCTCCGCCTTCCCCTCGTTGAGCAACTCATTCGACTTCAGGTCCTGCACGATCGCGATGAACGCCTCCACCGTCGTCTCCATGCGCCGATTCACCATGTGCTGGCGTTCGGCCTCCTGCATGATCGTGTCGGACAGAGCGAGCACCTGCTGCTCTTCACCCGGCCTGGCTGGCGCGGCATCCTGCGCCGCCGCGGCTCCTGCGGCCAACGCCCCCGCCACGACGAACCCGAGCGTCCACGCGCGCATCACGGCTCCACCTCGCTGTTGGAGGCCTGGGAGGGACCCCGAACTGTTCCCCGCACTATAGCGCCTCTCGCCCTGCAATGCAACTCCATTTTCGCGCCCACGGCGGCCCCCGCGGACCACGCGGAACACGCGGAAGCCAGCCCCCACCACTGAGACACTGAGAACACGGCGGGGCGTCGGGCGTTCCGCCCGATGCCTCAGCGTCCCCGTCAAACACGCGGTCGCCCAGAACTCGAGCAAGCTCTACGACAAGCAAGGAAGCGTGCTCCGCGTGGAGACCACGATCAACCAGCCCCCCGACTTCAAAGTCTAGGAGCCTGTCCAAGAATCCCCGTGGGCTGCGTTGCCGGCGCCAACGGGGCGGATGCAAGGCGCGGCGACGCAACGGATGCGACGGAGCGCATCGCTGAGGACACGCGACGCGGCAGCGACGCCGCTCGCTGGCGAGTGGCGCGCGTGGTGCGCCGATGAGCCACATTGAGCCACAATGGCACGAGTGGGGAGAGTCGGACGGCCGGGCGTTCTTGTCTTGTGCCGCTTCGGGGTTCTTTGTGGGTAGCCCCCAGGGGTTGTGGTTGTCGGTCGGCGCGAGCAGCTGGCGATCCAGCGCCGGCACAGGTGTATTTCGGCGTAAGTCCTTGCCATGCCTATGCTGAGGG
>VGYV01000525.1 GCA_016872855.1 Planctomycetota bacterium | reverse complement strand
GTCATCGAGGGCCAGGGATTGGCGCCCACGCAAGGTGGCTGGAAGGGCAAGCTCTACCAGCCAGCGAGCGCCCTCTCCCTTCGCCCCGCCAGGTTCCGCGCCATCCCCTACTGCCTGTGGGACAACTGCGAGGCCGGCGCGATGACCGTCTGGCTGCCCCGCGCCTGAGCCTGGAACCGATGGTGCGAAGTTCTATTGCCTTGCCGTCATATTTCCTGTATATTCGACGCCATGATGAGCGCAGCCAACTACCCCCGCCTCCTTCAGCCGCCCCGCCAGAGCTTCTTCCTCTTCGGCATGCGGGGCGTGGGAAAGAGCACGTGGGCCAAGCTGGCCTTCCCCGCTGCGCCCCGGTTCGACCTCTTGGACGAGGGGCTGTACCAGAGTTATCTCCGCGACCCACGCCTCTTCGGGCGCGAACTACAACGGGTCCCCGCCGGCCAGTGGGTGGTGGTGGACGAGGTGCAGCGTCTGCCGTGGCTCCTCAACGAGGTCCACCGCTTCATCGAGGAACGGCGCCATCGCTTCGTGCTCCTGGGCTCCAGCGCCCGCAAGCTCAAGCAGGCGGGGACGAATCTGCTGGCGGGCAGAGCGCTCCGCCGGACCATGTTCCCCTTCCTTCCGGAGGAGTTGAGGGCGGACTTCAACCTCGCCGAGGTGTTGCGCTTCGGCAGCCTGCCCATCATCTGGCAGGCCGAGGACAAGGCAGAGGCGCTCGATGCCTACGTGCAGTTGTACCTCAAGGAGGAGATTCAGGCGGAGGCCCTCGTCCGAAGCCTCCCAGGGTTCGCGCGCTTCCTGCCCATCGCCGCCCTGTTCCACGGGCAAGCGCTCAACGTGGCCGGCCTGGCCCGCGACGCCGGGGTGGCGCGGAGCACCGTGGCCGGCTATCTGGACATCCTGGCCGACACGCATCTCGCGTGGCTCCTGCCCGCCTTCGAGGGCCGGCTGCGGGTGAAGGAACGCAAGCACCCCAAGCTCTATTGGGTTGACCCCGGCGTGGTGCGGGCGGTCAAGCGCGAGTTCCATCCGCCCGGCGCGCTCGACCGCGGCCCGCTGCTCGAAGGGTGGGTGGCCGCGCTGTTGAGGGCCTACGGCGATCCAGGAGGCGGCTTGGGGCTCCGGCACGACGCCTTGTACTACTGGGCGCCCGCGCAAGGTGGAACGGAGGTTGATTTCCTCATCCAGCGCCGCGACGAGTTCATCGCGGTCGAGGTCAAGGCCAAAGAGGCGTTGATCCCGCGCGACTTCGCCGGTCTGAGGGCCATCGCGGAACTCAAAGGCGTCCGTCGGCGGCTCATCGTCTTCCTCGGCGACCGCTCGTTCCAGACCGAGGATGGCGTGGAGGCGCTCACCATCCGTGACTTCCTCCGCGAACTGGAGACCCAGCGAATCTGACCCTGTGGCGCCTCGGAGACCCCCATGAAGGCCCCACTTGTCCAGGCCCTGCTTCTGGCGCTCGCCGCCGTCGGGCCGGCCGCTGAGGAGCCGCCGCCGAAGCAGCTCTTCACCTGGGAGGAGCTGCCGCCCCTGCCCGACGCCTTCGGTTCCGGCGGGCCGTTCGTGTTCGGCGGCGGCATGGTGGGTGTGGCAGGGGGTGCCCAGTTCCCCACGCCGCTGTTCGAGGGCGGCAGGAAGGTCTGGGTGGACTCCATCTTCCTCCTCAAGCCGGGCAGCGTGAAGTGGTGGAAGGTCCACCAGCTCCCTCGCCCACTGGCATACGGGGCGTCGGCCACCTGGAGGGAGAGACAGGTGTGCATCGGCGGCTGCGACGCCGAGAAGTGCTATGCCGAGGTCTTCGAGCTGTTCCCTCCCGATGGCGACGTGATCTACCCTGGCCGGCCCATGCCCAAGCCGATGAGCCTGCCCGCGCTCCCGAAGCCTTGCGCCATGATGGGGGCGGCTCTGATCGGCGACACGGTCTACGTGGCGGGCGGGCAGGAGACGCCCAGCGCGACCGAGGCGCTGAGGAGTCTTTGGGCGCTTGACCTGTCGAAGCCCGACGCCAAGTGGCAGGAGCTTGAGGCGTGGCCGGGGCCGGGGCGCATCCTACCGGTCGTGGCCGCGCAGAGCGATGGGTACGAGAAGCTGGTCTACGTCATCAGCGGCGCCGAGCTGTTCCCCGGCCCCGACGGGAAGGCGGCCCGCCGCTACCTGACCGATGGCTGGGCCTACAGCCCGAAGGCGAAGACGTGGCGGCGCATTCTCGATGTGCCTCAGGCCGTTGTGGCCGCGCCCGCCATCGAGTGGGGACAGTCGCACATCCTCGTCTTCGGCGGCGACGACGGGGTGAATGCGGCGCGCATCCAGGAACTCAAGGACAACCACCCCGGCTTCTCCCGCGACATCCTCGGCTACCACACCATCACCGACACCTGGACGAAGATGGGCGAGATGCCCCTCGGCCAGGTCACGACGGCCGCGGTCCGCTGGCAGGGCGGCATCGTCATCCCCAGCGGCGAGATTCGCCCCGGCACCCGCACGCCGAAGGTCTTCTTCGCCAAGCCAGCCGAGGAGGCGAAGACGCGCTTCGGCGCACTCGACTACGCCGTGCTCGTCGCCTATCTCGCGGCACTTGTCCTCATCGGCCTCTGGATCGCGCCGCGTGAGAAGACGACGGACGATTTCTTTCTCGCCGGCCGCCGCGTGCCCTGGTGGGCCGCGGGGCTGAGCATCTTCGGCACCCAACTGAGCGCCATCACCTTCCTCTCCATCCCCGCAGCCGTGTTCGCCACCGACTGGGTGCCGTTCCTCGCCAACCTGTGCATCGTGCTCGTGGCGCCCGTGGTGATCTACTTCTACCTGCCGTTCTTCCGGCGGCTGAACGTCACGACGGCCTACGAGTACCTTGAGAAGCGGTTCAACCTGGCCGTGCGGCTCTTTGGCAGCGTGTCGTTCATCCTCTACCAACTTGGCCGCATGGGCATCGTGGTGCTGCTGCCCGCCCTCGCCCTCTCCGCCGTGAGCGGCATCAGCGTCACGGCCTCGGTCCTCATCATGGGCGTGCTGGCGACTTTCTACACCGTCCTCGGCGGCATCGAGGCCGTGATCTGGACCGACGTGCTCCAGGTCTTCGTGCTCATGGGCGGGGCGGTGCTGTGCCTGGTCGTGATGGCGGCGGGCACGGAGGGGGGCCTGCCCGGCCTCGTGGCCCAGGCCGCGGCCGACCGCAAGTTCCACCTCGTCAACTGGACGTGGGACCACACCTCGATGGCCCTGTGGGTCGTGGTGGTGGGCAACTTCCTCGGCGTGCTCGTGCCTTACACGACCGACCAGGCGGTCGTCCAGCGCTACCTGACCACGCGGGACGAGAAGGCGGCGGCGCGCTCGATCTGGACGAATGCCGCCCTCTCGGTGCCCGCGTCGCTGCTGTTCTTCGCCATCGGCACCGCGCTCTACGTCTTCTACAAGAGCCGCCCCTGGCTGCTCGACCCCGCGCAGGAGAACAACGCGGTCTTCGCGTCGTTCATCGCCCGCGAGCTGCCGGCCGGCGTGTCGGGGCTCGTCATCGCGGGAGTGTTCGCCGCCGCCATGTCCACCCTCGACAGCTCGATGAACAGCATAGCGACGGCGCTGGTGACCGACTTCTACCGCCGCTTCAAGCCGCGGGCCGCCGACCGCTTCTGCCTGAACCTCGCCCGTTGGCTCACCGGCATTCTGGGCGCGCTCGGCACCGGCACTGCCTTGTTCATCGCGAGTCTGGACGTGAAGCAACTGTGGTTCTTCTTCACCTCGATGCTTGGGCTGCTGGGCGGGGCGCTGGCGGGCGTGTTCGCGCTGGGCATCTTCACCCGCCGGGCGAATGGCCCCGGCGCCCTTATCGGCGCCGCGGCGGGCACCGTCCTCTCGGCCCTCGCCTGGCGCTGCACGGCCATTCACTTCTACCTCTACGGCGCCATTGGCGTCGCCGTGGCCTTCGCCGTCGGCTACGCGGCCAGCTTCGCCTTCCCCCGCGCGGCCCAGCCGCTCGATGGCCTGACCGCGTTCACGATGCGGAAGGCCCCTGATCCTGCCCTTTACCCGCCGGGGCGTTCGTGATAGGATAAGCGCATGTCGAGAGTTGATTCGTTGCGAATGGACAAGTCCGCGTTTTCCGTGGTGCCTCTCTCCGCCGAGTCGGACGACCGGGCCTACTGGCTCTCGCGGACCCCCCAGGAGCGCCTCGAGGCCCTGGAGACCATGCGGCAGATCGTCTATGGCTACGACCCGTCTACCGCCCGACTTCAGAGACTTCTTGAGGTCGCTCAACGAGAACGGCGTTGAGTACCTCCTGATCGGCGGCCACGCCGTGGGCTACCACGGCTATCCCAGGGCTACCGCCGACATGGATGTCTGGGTGGCCGTGAGTCCGGAGAATGCGCAGCGGCTCGTCCAGACCTTGCAGCAGTTCGGCTTCTCTGACCCTGAGGTCCAGCCCGACCTCTTCCTGAAGCCAGACCAGATCATCCGCATGGGCGTGCCCCCGCTGCGGATCGAGATCGCCACCTCGATCTCCGGCGTGCGCTTTGAGGAATGCTACGCCGCCAGGGTGGTTGGCGTTCTCGATGGCATCGAGGTGAGCCTGATCAGCCTGCCGCACCTGAGAGCCAACAAGCAGGCCAGCGGGCGGCACAAGGACCTGAACGACCTGGAGAACCTGCCGGACGGGCCGTAAGGCGCCGGCACAGTGTGGAGGCGCGGATCATGCGGACGTGGTTCCTGGTGGCAGTTCTCGTGCCAGCGATGGTGTTCGGCAGCGAGGTGGCCTTCATCGAGAAGGGCGCGGCCAAGCTCGTCCGCGAGGTCGGGGCGAAGTGGAAGCAGGGCGAGGGCGTCCTCGAATGCGGCGGGGTGAACAACTTCCTCTATGCCGGCAAGGCCCTGGGGCCGGGCGACTTCCACGTGAGGGCGCGCCTGGCCATCTCGGGCCTCAAGGGCAGCGCCGCCTCCTTCACCTTCGACAGCCACAGCCACTTCGGCTTCGACGGCCGCGGCGGCCAGCTCTTCGTCGAGGGGCCGCTCCTCGGCGGCGCGGCGAAGATGCTCAAGCCGACCGCCGACTTCATCGCCGAAGGCAAGCCCTTCGCCTTCGAGGCCGTTCGCAAGGGAGAGGAGATCGCCTTCTTGATTGACGGCAAGGAAGCGCATAGGATACCCTTCAAGCCCACGGGCGACCTCAGCTTCGGATTCCGTCCCTGGAGAAGCACGATGCAGCTCAGCGAGTTCGCAGCCGAAGGCAACCTGGTTGATCCCCCCAAGCCGCTCGAAGGCCAGGTGGATGTGTTCCTCAGCGGCCAGGACGGCTATCACACCTATCGCATCCCGGCGGTCATCGTGACGCCGAAGGGGACGCTCCTCGCCTTCTGCGAAGGGCGGAAGAACAGCTCGAGCGATACGGGGGACATTGATATCGTGCTCAGGCGTTCGACCGACGGCGGAAAGACGTGGGGCAAGATGCAGGTCGTCGCCGACCACGGCCCCCACGTCATCGGCAACCCCTGCCCCGTCGTGGACCGCGCGACCGGCACCATCTGGATGCCGCTCACCCGCAACCGCGGCGATGAGCCGGAATCGCAGATCATGAAGGGCACCACCACCGAGCCGCGAACCGTCTGGCTCACCAAGAGCACCGACGACGGCCTCACGTGGTCGGAGCCCGTGAACATCTCCGAGACGACTCGCAAGCCGCACTGGCGCTGGTACGCCACCGGGCCGGGCGTGGGCATCCAGCTCAAGAGCGGCCGCATGGTCATCCCCTGCGACCACTCCGACCACTCCGACCCCAAGAAGCACCCCTACGGCTCCCACGTCATCTACAGCGATGATGGCGGCGCCACCTGGAAGCTCGGCGGCACGATCACCGACAAGGTGAACGAATGCCAGGCCGTCGAGCTGGCCGAGGGCTCGCTGACGATGAACATGCGCTGCTACCAGGGCAAGAACCGCCGCGCCGTCTCGACAAGCAAAGATGGCGGCCTCACGTG
>VGYV01000524.1 GCA_016872855.1 Planctomycetota bacterium | reverse complement strand
GTGAGGATTTCGGAGAACTCGATGACCTTCGTCTTGACGTCGCGGCCGCTGCCGTAGGCGAGAACCACGTTGTCGGCCCGGAAGTCCACCTTCAGCTCCTTGCCCAGCTTGTCGGCCGCCTCGGGGTCGGCGTAGATGTTCAGGGGGATGTACTCGACCTGGCGCGACTGGTTCTGATACTCGTCGAGGAGCTCGCCGACGCGGCTGCGGACGAAGTTCTCGAACTCCTGCTCATCCGTCTGCGGGTTGGGGTTGTGCGCCATGGTGCCGATGATGCGGAGCGGCTTCTGCACGCTTTGCAGGATTTTGATCGTCTGGTCGCTCAGGCTGTAGAAGGCCGTGCGCGTGAGGTCGGCCCGGCGATAGTGCCGCAAGCTAATGTGGCTAAACAGGCCGAGGGCCACTGCGCCCAGCAGCGCCGCGTAGACCGCAATCGTCACGAGGGGCAACGTGGGGCTGAGCCACATCTCCATCATAGTGATGTGCCCGGCCGCAATGCTCAGATAGATGAGGAGCAGGCCCACGAAGCATCCCAGCGCTAGCGGGGCGGTCGCCTCGGGAAGCTGCGTGAGCAGAGCGAAGCAACTCCCGAACAGCAGGACCCCAACAACCAAGGCCACGGCGCCCGACACTTCGATCCAGCTCCGAAGAGGCGAGGTCTCCAGCTTGCGGAAGAAGTCGGCATTCAGCCAAAGGCCGGTCTGCGTGACCCCGAACCCGACCAGAACGCTGATCCAGCCAAACGGCTCGCCGCCCGGTTCCACAAACCGCGCCATGCATACGAGGGACATGAGCGCCATGAGGCCGCCAAAGAGAGCGAACACCGAGATGCTGGTCGCAAGGTTGCGCTCGGCGCGGTAGATTACGAAGGCCAGCGACCCCATCACACCTAGGGATGCCACAAGCCCGAGAATGCCGACCGCCACTCGAGCCTGTGCCAGCAGCCGCGGCGAGTCGCCCGCCCAGAACTTGGCGACCGCGGCAAGGAAGGACAGGCCGGTCGGAACGAAGAAGCCCACGGGGATCAGAACCAGCCCCAGAACTGCCGGGAAGACCGACGAGTTCGCGCGTTCATTCGTCACGGCGCTCACCTCCACCTGCGGACGGTGACGATGACCGTCGTCAGGAAAATGCAGAACACGGTGGTCATGAGGAAGTACAGCACGTCCCGCGTGTCCAGAATCCCCTTCGTGAAGGAGCCGAAGAAGTGCTGGGAGAAGGACATGTAGCGAAGGGTCTTGGACAGCGGGTCAATGGCCTCTGGGCGGATGATATAGCCGAGGATGTAGAGGGCCAGGAGGAGGACGATGGCGATGATGGCGGCGGCCACTTGCGCGCGGACGCACGCCGAGGCCAACAGGCCCACGGCCAGGTAGAAAGCCCCAAGCAGGAACAGCCCGAAGTACCCCGCCACGATGGGGCCGGGGTCGGGCTTTCCGTAGACGAACAGGATGGCTGCGTACAACATGGTCGGCAGGATGAGCACGAGAAGGAAGACGAGCGAGGCCAGGTACTTCGAGAGCACCACCTCGAGCGTCGTCACGGGCGCCGTCATCAGCGTCTCGATGGTCCCGCTGTCGAACTCGTCGGCGAAGAGCCGCATGGTCATCAGCGGCAGGATGAAAATCCAGATGAAGCCCATGAAGCCCAGTATCTGGCTCATCTCGGCTCGCCGCGAAAAGGAGAGGAACTGGAAGGACATGTAGCCTATGAAGCCAAGAAACACGAATAGCACGACGTAGGCCATGGGCGACAGGAACCAGGCCATCAACTCGCGCTTGGTCAGTGTGGCGACGTGTCTCATGCCTTACCTCTCCTCTCCCGCGCTCATGGTCATCTCCTCGCCTGCCCGCTCGTGGCCCACGACGTCGGCGGTCGTCGTGAGCTTGGCGAACACGTCCTCAAGGGACGCCGCGAGCCGGCTCTTGAGGTTCGCCGTGCTGTCCTCCGCTACGATGCGTCCGCCGCTGATGATCAGCACGCGGGGGCAGATCATCTCGACCTCGGAGAGAATGTGAGTGGAGAGGAGCACGGTGCGGCGCTTGCCCAGGTCCTTGATCATCTCGCGGACGAGGCGCACCTGGTTGGGGTCGAGGCCCACCGTCGGCTCGTCCAGGATCAGGATGGGCGGGTCGTTCACCAGGGCGTCGGCCAGGCCCACGCGCTGGCGGTAGCCCTTCGAGAGCTGGCCCATGACGCGGTGAGCGACCTCGTTGATGCCGCAGCGGTCGAGCACCTCGCCGATGCGGCGCTTGCGCTCGCACGCCGGCACGTCCTTCAGCCGCGCCCTGTGGAACAGGTACTCGGTGACCCGCATCTCGCGGTAGAGCGGCACGTTCTCGGGCAGGTAGCCTACGCGGCGGCGCACCTGCATGGACTCCCAGAAGGGGTCAAAGCCGGCCACGCGCACCGTGCCGCCCGTGGCCGGTGTGAAGGCGGTGAGGATGCGCATGACAGTGGACTTCCCGGCGCCGTTCGGCCCGAGGAAGCCCACCACTTCGCCCTGGTCCACGTGGAACGACACGTCGTCCACCGCGACGATCTTGCCGAAGCGCTTCGTCAGGTGCTTGACATCAATCAGGTGCTCGGGTTCCGTCAAGAGCGGCCTCCTGCCAGCGAGTTACTCAACGGGCCTTGCCCCCACCGAGCTTGCCTCGGTGGAGCAAGGGATTGGCCACTACCCGCGGCCACACCCTACCCCCCTCCCTCTCAGGGAGGGGGCAGGGAGAGGGTCGGGCGCCTGTCCCGACCTCGGACTCCCACCCTCGCCCTGCCCTCTCCCTGGAAGGGAGAGGGGTGAGGACCAGTATATCACAGCCGCCGGCGCTCGAAGGCGTCCACCACCGGCGGCAGCATGAGGTAGACGAGCAGGAAGAGGAACATCACGACCGAGACGCCCAGGAAGAGCGGGAGGGCGAGGCGCGCCTCGGCCACCCTCCAGCGCGTCAGGTTGAAGATCAGGGCTACGGTGAGGAGGGCCACAGCAAGGCCAGAGACGATTAGCGCCCCCGGCCGCGCCCACGTGCGCAGCTCCGAGAGCGCGGAGCTGACCGTTCGCACGAGCATCGAGATGAAGATGCCCAGGATGTACATGGCGGCCAGGAGCGGGCGCGGCACGTCAACCCGCACCTGCTTCGCCGCCTCGGCCGCCGCGTCCGCCGACGCGCGGGGCGGAGACGCCCCGCCCACAGGCAGCGGTGGCACGCTCCCAGGGCACACAATCGTGAGGACGCACAGCGCCACGCACGCGGCCATCGCCAACGTGCCCAGGATGCGCCCAAGGTGCCCCAACAGCTTCACCCCCAGCGGCACCTCGGGGGCCACCACCCAGTCCTTCAGACGCAGGAAGTCCCAGAACAGCGCCAGGCCCAGGAGGGAGACGGGGAGGAACAGCAGGCCGTAGAGCAACATGTCGCCATACGCCTTGCCGCGCCTGATGGCCAGGATGGCCACGACGGCGAGCACGACGCAGGCGACGGCCCCCGCCGCGCTCAGCCCAAACCCCAGCCAGCCGATGAGCGTCGCGGCGAACGGCTTCGCCGCGGGCACCTCCGCATGCTTCTCTCTCGCCATGTCGCCCCTTCCTGTTGTGGGCGGGGCCTCCGCGCCCCGCGTCCGGATTCCGCTTGTTCGCGGGGCAGAGACGCCCCGCCCACAGGGCCGGTGCTAGAAGCCGCCCATGCCCGGCATGCCGCCGCCCATGCCGCCCATCCCGCCGCCGTGCGGGCCGCCGTGCGGCGCGGGCTTCTTCTCGGGCACCTCGGCCACAAGGGCGTCGGTCGTCAGCAGCAGGCCCGCCACGCTCGCCGCGTTCTGGAGGGCCGCGCGCACCACTTTCGTGGGGTCAATGATCCCCGCCTCCACCAGGTCGCAGTAGCGGCCGGCCAAGGCGTCGTAGCCAAACGCATCGCTGTCGCTCTCCAGGATGCGGTGGATGACCACGTTGCCGTTCTCGCCCGCGTTGTCGGCTATCTGGAAGGCGGGCGAGCGCAGGGCGCGGCGGACGATGTCCACGCCCACCTTCTCATCGCCCGCGGCCTTCACCTTGTCCAGGCAGCGGGCGGCCCTCAGGAGCGCCACACCGCCGCCGGGCAGGATGCCCTCCTCAACCGCGGCCCGCGTGGCGTGAAGGGCGTCCTCGATCCGCGCCTTCTTCTCCTTCATCTCCACCTCGGTGGCCGCGCCGACGCGGACCTCGGCCACGCCGCCGGCCAGCTTGGCCATCCGCTCCTCGAGCTTCTCGCGGTCGTAGTCGCTCGTCGTCGTCTCGATCTCGTGCCGTATCTGCGCGATGCGGCCCTTCACGGCCTCAGGCGTCCCGCCGCCCTCGATAATCGTGGTGTTCTCCTTCTCTACCACCACCTTCTTCGCCGTGCCGAGGTCGCTGAGCTTCACGTTCTGGAGCTTGCCGCCGACGTCCTTGAAGAGTGCCTTGCCGCCGACAAGAAGGGCGATGTCCTCGAGCATCGCCTTGCGCCGGTCGCCGAAGCCGGGGGCCTTCACCGCGCACACGGCCAGCGTGCCGCGAAGCCGGTTCACCACCAGCGTCGCCAGCGCGTCGCCCTCGATGTCCTCCGCGATGATGAGCAGCGGCTTGCCCGCCTTCGCCGCCTTCTCCAGCACCGGCACCAGGTCGCGGACCGCCGAGATCTTCTCCTCGTGGATGAGGATGCAGGGGTTCTCGAACTCGCAGGTCATCTCCGCCACGTTGGTGACGAACTGCGGCGAGATGTAGCCGCGGTCGAACTGCATCCCCTCCACCCAGTCCACCGCGGTCTCCATTGTCTTGCCTTCCTCGATGGTGATCACACCGTCCTTGCCCACGCGCTCCATCGCCTGGGCCAGGAGGTCGCCGATGGCCTCGTCGTTGTTGGCGGCGACGGCGGCGACTTGAGCTATGTCCTTGCGGCCCTTCACCTTCTGGCTCATGCGGCCCAGCTCGCCCACTACGGCGTCCACGGCCTTGTCCACGCCCCGCTTGAGGGCCATCGCGTCGGAGCCGGCCGCCAGGTTCTTCAGCCCCTCCTCGAAGATCGCCTCAGCCAGCACCGTGGCTGTGGTCGTGCCGTCGCCCGCCACGTCGCTGGTCTTCGACGCCACCTGGCGCACCATCTGGGTGCCCATGTTCTCGTGGACTTCCTCGAGCTCGATCTCCTTTGCCACGGTCACGCCATCCTTTGTGACCGTGGGCGCGCCGAAGCTCTTCTCTATCACCACGTTGCGGCCCCGCGGGCCAAGCGTCACCTTCACCGCGTGGGCCAGCTTCTCGACGCCCAGGCGGATGGCCTCACGGGCCTCCTGGTCGAACGCCATCTTCTTGGCGGCCATGCCCTAGTGCTCCTTAGTCTTGCTTGATAATGCCCAGCACGTCGTCCTCCCGCATGATGAGGAGCTCCTCATCGAGGAGCTTGACCTCCGTGCCGGCATAGGTGGTGAAAACGATGCGGTCGCCCTTCTTCAGCCGCATGGGCACCCGCTCCCCGTCTTCCTTGATTGCCCCGTCGCCCACGGCGACCACCTCGCCCTGCTTTGGCTTCTCCTTGGCCGTGTCGGGCAGCACGATCCCGCCCGCCGTCTTCTCCTCGGCCTCGAGGCGCCTCACCACGATGCGGTCGCCCAACGGCTTGATCTTCGGCTCTTTCGCCATCGGTTCGCCTTCCTCCAATGGTCGGATGACCTCACAGGGAATGGCACCGCCGAAGCGCGAGCGCCACGACCCGCTTCAGCAACGAATCGTCCAGCGGCTTCGGCACCACAGTGAACACATCCTCAAGCAGGGCATCCACTTGCAGACGCCCCGACACCTCCGCCGCGGTGAGCACGCAGGGCACCCGCGACCCCCGCACCACGCGAATCGTCCGCAGCAGCCCCAGCCCCCCCGTCCGCGGCAGCTCCAGCGACAGGACCACGACGTCAATCGTCTCGTGCCGCACGATCTCCACGGCCTCGTCGTCGTCGGCCGCCAC
>VGYV01000523.1 GCA_016872855.1 Planctomycetota bacterium | reverse complement strand
GCTGTTCCTCGTCAACGAGAGCTTCTCCACCTGTTCCGTGAGCGAGACCATGCCCTGCCGCTTCTTCGGCCACTGGCCCGCCCTCTTCTTCTTCCCCGAGCTAGAACTGATCACACTCAAGGCCATCCGCTATTTCCAACTCCGCGGCGGCCAGGCCCCCTTCTGCCTCGGCCTGGGCTTCGCCATCCGCGACCCGCGCTACCATTGCCAGCATACCTGCGGCGCCGGCGAATACGCACAGATGATCTACCGCTACTATCTCCGCACGGGCGACGAGGCGTTCCTCAAGGACTTCTGGGAATCCGCCCGCGATTCGCTCAACTTCATGCTCTGGCTCGACCGCGACGGCGATGGGCTGGTGGAGGACCACCCGCACGTCTTCGGCAAGGAGGGCTTCCCCGGCAACAACCCGCTCGACCAGTGGCCCTGGTACGGCCCGAGCAGCTACACGGCGGGCAAGGCCCTGGGCGCGCTCGTGTGCGGCATCAAGATGGCCGAGCTGATGGGGGACCGCAAGCAGGCCGCCGCCTGGCGCGCCGCGCTCGCCAAAGGCCAGAAAGCCTACGACGAGAAGCTCTGGACGGGCAGCTACTACCGCACCTACGCGGGCGACGCGACGCACAAGGCCAACGACGCCTGCTTCTCCGCCCAACTGAGCAGCGTGTGGTGCACCCGCACCCTCGGCCTCGAAGACCCGCTGCCCAAGGACCGCATCGAGAAGGCATTGGAGACCATCGCCCGCCTCAACATCCCCGCCTCGCCGTTCGGCATGGTGGACGCCGTCTTCCCCGACGGCAAGGTGTGCAAGGAGGCGAAGTGGGCCGACGACATCTTCATCCAGTGCAACGCCACGGCCGCGATGGTGTATCTCTACTTGGGGCAGCGCGAGACGGGCGAGAAGGCGGCGAAGGCGATGCTCGACACCATCTTCCGCGGCCCGCACCCCATGCCCTGGAGCCAGCCCTGCGGCCTCAGCGGCGCCACCGGCGGCACCTGCCACGGCCACGACTACTACGATCACATGGTCGTTTGGAGCTATCCCCTCGCCTTCGCCGGCCACGACATCCGTGCCGCCTGCGCCCCCGGCGGCCTCATCGCCCGACTGCTCAATGCAAGGTAGGCCACAGAGCATGGTCCCGGATCCTGGTGGTTCGGGATGCCCCTGGAGCCCAACTCTCCCCCTGCCCCCTCGACGCCTCTCCCTTGAGGGAGAGGGTAGGGTGAGGGTGGAAGCCGGGGAACCGGGCAGCGTTGCCAGAATCAGGGTGCCATGCTCTGGGCCACGCTCGCCCTTGATCGCCAACGGCGGATGCGGGATAATAGGTAGAGGGCCGCGGGCCAGGGGAAATGCTATGCGAAGACGAAGCCGTCTCCCGTGCCAGCACCGCGAGCGGAAGTCCAAGTTTGTGGACATCTTCCGCACGACGCCGGTGAATACGGTGTGCCCGAATTTCTACGTGCTCGCCCACGCCGACGGGTGCAGCTTCGCGCCCCAGTGCTCCTACTGCTACCTCAAGTCCTCCTTCTGGTTCCTCCGCTCGCCCGAGGTGTTCACGAACTTCGACAAGATGTCCGTTGAGATCAAGGCGTGGCTAGCCAGGGACGAGTTGGAGTCGTATGTGCTAAACATGGGCAACCTGTCAGACAGCCTGGTGTTCGAGGAGGCCCGGCCGCTCACGGTCGCGCTCGTCGAGTTGTTCCGCGCGGAGGCGGAGGCGAAGGGGCGGCGGCACACGCTCCTGCTGGTCACCAAGGGCGGCACGCGCGAGTGCGGTCCACTGTTCGAGACGGCCCCCTGCCGCAACGTCGTCGTGTCGTTCTCGGTGAACAGCCCCGAGGCGGCGCGCGACCACGAGCGCGGCGCGGCGCCCGTCGAGGACCGCTTCGAGGCCGCCCGCCAGCTCAAGGCCAAGGGCTGGCGCGTGCGGATGCGCATTGACCCGATGATCCTGGGCTACGACTACGGCTGGACCATCGAGGAGGTGAAGGCCCTCGGACCCGAGCGTGTGACGATTGGCACGCTCCGCGCCGAGCACAGCCTGCCGAAGTACGTGGAGAACGGCCTCTTCGAGGCCCTCGTGCCGCCCGCCACCCCGAGGGGCCTGGCCCGCTATCCCAGGGAGCAGCGCCTCGCCCTGTATCGCCAAGCCATCGAGGCGCTCCGCGGCACCTGCCCACTCGGCCTCTGTGAGGAGACGCCCGACATCTGGGACGCCCTCGGCCTCGACAAGGCGGCCAAGAGCTGCAACTGCGGCTCCTGAGACCGTTTGGCGCGGGGGCCTACCGGGTGGACCAGCCCTCTTTCTTGTACTCAAGGTATCGCGTTACGAGGCCCCAGGGCTCGTCCGTCCCCAAGTCCTGCCCGGCGCGGATGGCGGGGCCTCCTCCCAGCCAGGAATGGTAGGGACAGCTCACGATGGGGACGAAGTCGAGTCGGGCCTCTGCAAGCGCGGACATGGCCTTGCCTGAAAGGTCTGCATTCCAGGCGTAGTCAGGGGGTCGTCGCTCGTACACGTAGCCCATCGGGCACACGCTCACGGGCTGGTCATACCGGGTCTCGTTGTCCCGTATGTACCGCTCGATCTGCGGATAGACCTCATCCATGCTCTGGCCGGCGGGGAGGCGGTTCCCGTGTTCCTTGCCATATTCGATGAGCGCCAGGGCGATACGGGCGAGCTGCATCTCGCAGCTCTGCCGCACGTAGCCCCCGCCCCATCCCCCGGCCAGCACCCCCTGCCATAGGAACGGCGCAAGGCAAAGGGCGTAGACGGAGGCATTGGCCCCCAGCAACGCCCAGAACCTCCACCGCCTCAGCAGTTCCTTGCACTCCACCGCGATGCAGAACAGAGCGCCGCTCGCCACGAAGGCGAGCCACACCCATGCCAACCCGCAAACGAACCAGGTCGTCAGCCACGCCACGAGGCCCGCCGCCGCGAGGCGCGCGAGAAGCTCCCACATGCCCTTCCGCGACACCTGAACGAGGTAGCACATGACCACGATGGCGACGAGCAGGAGCCCCAGTCCCCGCGCGTTCCATGTGAGGAACAGTTCGCCGAACATGGCCCACCGGCCCCCGAGGAACGGGCGCTCCCCCCACGCCAGCCCAGGCTCCGGGCCGGTGCTCAGCCCTGCCTCCAGGTCGCCACACGTAAAGAACAGGTATCCCGAGAGCGCCACGGCGAGCAGGGAGCCTGCCACTGCGCCGACCCAGCCGGCCAGCCGGAAACGGCGAAGCAGCGCGACGTTGGCCACCACGAGCGCGCCGACGCAGACAAAGGCGACCCACTGGAAGCCATCGGGCGGCGAGAACGGCGTGGAAACGTAGATGGCCAACCCGTGGCCGTGAGCCGGCGCTGCCACGGCGGCCAGGGCCGCGCCCAACAAGGCTACCCGCCGCTTCATCCTCTTGGCCTCCAGGGGGGCGGGCGCGACCCCATGCCGCCCCTCCTCACGGGGCCTCAGGCGTTTCGGACTTCCTCGGCAGCAGGCGGTTGAGCTTCGCGGTGTCGGCGCGAAGCTGAACGTGGCCGCAGGCGGTGCACACACGCGCGCGGATCGGCACCAGGGCCTCGGCAAAGACCCAGAAGCGGGTCTTCTCCGGGCGGAAGTAGAGGCGGCCGGTGCCCTGGACGTTGCCCTCGACGAGCACGCTGTGGCCGCAGGCGGCGCAGCGCCCGGCGGCGGCCTCGGCCTCCATCGAGCCCGTCGTCTTCTCGATCACGGCCTCGAGCCCCTCCTGCGTGAATCGCGTGGCACCGCCGATCTTGACAAACGACAGGCGTCCATCGCGCATCCAGCGGAAGATCGTCGGCACGCTGATGCCGAGGTACTCTGCGGCCTCGGGCACCGTGTACCAACGCTTTGCCGCGCCTGCACTTACGTCGCCATCTGTCGCTCTTGCTTCGTCCACGATGGGCATCCTCGCTCAAAGGAGGGGGGGCTCCACGGCTTGTCAACTATCACAGTATATCACTAGCTATCTCGCCTGTCAAGCGCGAACTTGTCTGAGGGCCTTCAGATGACCCTGCCCATACTATGCCACCATACTATGCCAACGTGCGCAACAGGAGTTGGCATAGCATGGGGCCAGGCGAGCGGAAAAAGACTCCCGGAGTCTTTTCTGCCCGACCTATGCCAACAACCTTTGCCAACGCGCGCCACAGGAGTTGGCAAAGATTGGGGCCGGGCGGGGTTCACTCCTTCTTGCCGAGGCAGAGGACCTGGCCGGTGCGGAGGGCGACGACGATGCGGCCCTTGGCGTCGAGGGCGATGCCCCAACGGACGGGCTCGCCGGGAAGCGGGTGTGCCCAAAGCTCTGCGCCGTCAGGCTTTATGGCGACGAGTGCCCAGAACTCCCCGGCGTCGCCCTTGCGGGTGACGAGCGACACCTTTGCGTTGGCCGCCGCGACGGCCATCGGCTGCCACTGGCAGGAGCCATCGAAGACGATGTAGCCGGGCTTGGAGTAGAGTGGTTGACCTGACACCTTGACAGCGCTACCGGCCAGTTGAAGCTCGCGGCCGCGGGTGGCCGTTGTGCCCATCGTGGGGGGCGCCGTGGTGCGGCACTCGCCCGTGGCGGCGTCGAAGGCGGCGGGCGACACGTAGTTGCCGCTGGCCAGGTAGAGCGTGCCCTGGTGGAGGAGCAGCTCGCCCTGGCAGGCGGCGCCGCGGCGGGACCAGGGGTCGAGGTGGCCGGAGGCGCTGTTCTGCCACTTGATTGCGCCCGTGGCGGCGTCGAGGGCGTAGACGTGGGTGCCGTCGAAGTCGTTCATCCCCGCCGCGGTGAAGACGGTGCCGCCCTCGACGAGGACGCTTGAGGCGACGGGCCAGGTGCTGGGGAGTGAGCCGTAGACGGGGATGCGCCGCTCGGCGGGGGCGGCGCGGAAGCGCCAGAGGGGCCTGCCCGTCGCCGCCTCGAAGGCGTAGACGTAGCCGTCGGCGGAGCCGACGAATGCCCTGCCCCCCGCAATGGCGGGCGGGAAGTGGACGGCGCCGCCCGTGTAGGCCGTCCACTCGACCTTCTCTGTTGCGAGGTTGAGTGCGCGGATGGCGCCCGTGGCGTCGCCGACGAAGGCGAGGCCGCCGGCGACCACTGGTGCCGTGGGCAGCGCGGGGCGGCTGGTCAGCCACAGGATGTCGGCGGACTCAGGCGCCGCGGCCTCGGTGACGGCTGTGCGGGCGTTGTTCCCGCGATAGGCGACCCAGTCGCTCGCCGCGGCGTCGAGGGCCTTCACCTCGGCGTCGGGCGCCAGCTTCTCCAGGCGTTCCTGCGCCGTGGCCTTGGCGTCGAAGGCGAAGCCGCCGGCCGGGCCGAGGGCGATGAGGCCGAACATCTGGAGATCGCAGTCGCACGCCCAGGGAATCCAGGTGCAGAGTCCGTTGGCGATGATGACGCCGACGTGGCACGAGGGGCGCATGGGCGAAATCCACTGGGTCTTGCCCGAGGCATAGTCGAAGCGGCCGGAGCCTTCGTGGGCGCGAAAGAAAATGCCGTCCACGCTCCCCGTGGCCCGCGTGCAGGCGCGGCGGCGGGTGTCGTACTCGGCGACCACTTGGCCGGTGACGGGATTGAGCTTCTTCGTGTCCGTGGGCTTGTCCTGGGCGGCGATGACGTAGAGGCCGTCGCCGTGGAGCACGATGTGCAGGTCGCGCGCGTCGTGCTTCCACAGGTAGCCCCCGTCGGCGGCGGACACGGCGCTCAGCCACGGCACCTGTGGGCCGGCGAAGTAGAGCGCCTGGTCGCTGGCCTTGAGGTATGCCTGGGTGCGCCAGCCCTCGATGTAGCCCTGGCCGGGGCGGTAGGGGCCAAGGGACTTGAAGAGGTCGGGGTCCTTCTCGGCGGTGCGGCGCCACAGGTCGTTGCCCGTCTTGGCGTCGAGGCAGGCGAGGAACTGCCCGTAATGGCCGATGTAGAGGCGGCCCTTGCGCAGACAGGTGGAGCGGGCGTCAATGGGCGGGTCCTGCTGGCGGT
>VGYV01000522.1 GCA_016872855.1 Planctomycetota bacterium | reverse complement strand
CTGGAACGTGTCGCCCGGCGCCGCCGACGCCTTCTTCGGCGTCTTCGAGCCCGGCCCGCTCAAGCTCCGCTGGCAGTCCCCGGGCAAGGAGGCCCAGGAGAAGCAGCTCATCGTCGAGGACAAGCCGGTGCGCTTCGTCCTCAAGCCCTGACAGGAGGGAAGCCATGTGGACCGTTCTTCTGGTGGCACAGGCATCTTGCCTGTGGGCTGCTGAGGCCCCGCCACACCTCAAGGACCTGCCGGCCAACACCTGGGTGCGCATCAAGCCCGACAGGAATCCCATCGCCCGCTCCTACTCCGGCATCTGCTATGGAGCGGGCCTCATCTACTACTTCGGCGGCGGACACGGCAGCCATCCGGGCAACGACGTCGAGCTATACGATGTGGCGGCCAACACCTGGACCCAGGCTACCGAGCCCGAGGACTGGCGTCAGGCCGACTCCTGGACCCATCTCACGCCCGAGGAGAGGAAGCACGTCCGAAACATCGGCGGCGGCTCAGGCGTCGCACTCCTCAGCCCCAAAGGCCGCCCCCTCACCCGCCACACCTATCAGATGCAGCGCTGGTTCCCCGAGGAGAAGGCGTTCTTCAGCCTGATGGACCAGCTCTGGGCCTTGGCGCCCGACAAGCGCGAGTGGCGCAAGGTCATGGACAAGGCGCCGCGAGGAAGCGACGTCCACACCTGGAACCTGGCCTACGACCCCGACCTCAAGTCCCTCGTCGCCATAGTCGTCGGCGGCCCGAACCGAGCAGTCTACCTCTTCGACCGCGAGAAGACCGCCTGGTCGAAGCGCTGCGACAGCCCCGTCACCGCCTGGAGCGAAGTCTACTCCGCTTACGACGCCGCCCGCAAGCGCCACGTCGTCCGCGCGGGACGGAGGTGGTGGACACTCGACATGGCGACGGGCACCACCCGCTTCATCGCCGACCTCGCCGATGCCTGGATGAAGGCCAAAGGCCGCGACAAACCGCCCCACACCGAATCCGTCTCCATCGCTTACGACCCCGAGTCCACCAGAACCCTCGTCCTCATCAAAGGCGACGGCACGGAGCTTTGGGCCTACGACGCCGATAAGGACGACTGGTCCGAGGTCAAGCTGGCCGGCGAGCCGCCCAAGGGCACAACCCACTGGGGCCTCCTCGTCCGCGTCCCAGAGCACAACTGCTTCCTCTTCCTCAACGTCCTGGGCGTCCAGAACGGCGCCCGGGCCGACGGCCTCTTCGCCCTCTGCCTGGAGAAGCCTCGGTAGGCCGGCTCGTGAGGAAAGACACAAGGAGCCCGCAGAAGCAGCTCTGAGTCCCGAAGGGACGAAAGTGCTTTGCCGGCGGCTTCAGCCGCCGGAGATGGGGCGCGAACCGTCTCAGTCCCGAAGGGACGACAGAAGACGGCGCCTGGGTCCGGCGGGGGTTGCTTCTGCCGTCCCTTCGGGACTGGCCCGGGGGGCGGCTCGTGATCCGGCGGCTGAAGCCGCCGGCAACACACTGTTGTCCCTCTGGGACAGACGCACTGGCGCCCGTGCCTTGTTGTGTCCCTTCTTGTGTGGCGATGGGCTTATGCAGAGGACGATGCCATGCGCGCGACCCGAGTGCTCACGCTCCTGTTTCCCTCGGCCGTCTTCGCCGCGGGGATTGATGCGCTGCCAGTCAACCAGTGGGTGAAGCTCGACACGAAGAAAGAGCCGGGCTACGCCTGGAGCGCCACCGTGTATGTGCCCAGCCGCGGCCAGGTACTCCACTGGGGCGCCGCACCCAGCGGCACGCCCGAACACGACGACGTGCGGGCCTTCGACACCGACAAGCTCGAATGGGTCTCCGACTACCCTTCCGCCCCCGCCGACGTTCTGAGGAAGGCGGTGGACACCGAGGACCGGGCCAAGTCGGTTCGCATCTGGGGCCGCTGGGCGATGCTCGACACCGGCCGCCCAGCCCCCTCGTGGGTCCTCAACGCCGTGACCTACGACTCGAAGCGGCGGCAGCTCGTCTACGTCCTCAAAGGCATGATGGCCGCCTACGACCCCGAGAAGCGCACCTGGCGCGACATGAAGGCCGAGACCGAGCTGCACGGCAAGTGGTCGCTCAACCCCACCACCCCCTACGGCATGTACGAGCGCGGCCTGCGGCCCGAGCAGGACTTCAAGGGCGAGCGCATCCCCGGCCCGCCCCCCGTCTACGGAGCCGGCATCTGCTACGACCCCGTCAACGACGAAATCCTCCTCTTCCCCCACTGGGGCAGCCAGAACAACGACCTGCGCTCTGCCACGGGCGAGGTCGCCGCCCACTCGGGCACCTGGGTCTACAGCTTCGCGGACAACCTCTGGCGTCGCGACACGATGCGCGATGGCAAGCCCCGCCTCCAGCCCCCGCCGCGTTGCGGCGCGCCGATGGTGTACGACCCAAAGGCCAGGGCCATCGTCCTCTTCGGCGGCCAGAGCGGCCTCGTGCGGAGCGACATTGCGAACCCCGGCCGCGCCCCCGAGCCAGGCGCCCTCAACGACCTTTGGATCTATTACCTGGCGACCCGCCAGTGGCGCGAGGTGCCCTTCATGAAATACTCGCCCGAACAAGGGCAGCCCAAGCTTGCCCACGATGAGGCGCTGGGCCTTACCTTCCTCGTCACCCTGCCAAAGCAGTATGCGGGCAAGGGCAGGATCACCCTTTGGTCGCTGGGCGCTGCCAAGGGATGGTCGAAGCGCCACGAGGAGCCGTGGCCGCACGGCGACACGAGCTGGGCCTCGCTCGCCCTCGACCCGAAGAACCGCTTGCTCCTCCTCGTGCGAGACAGCAAGGATGGGCAGGAGACGTTTGCGTTCCGCCTCGATCTCGATAACCTCCCCCCGCAGCCGGCTACCGCCTGGGGGCCGCGGCCGCCCATCGCACCGCAGGAAGTGCCCCCCCACGACCCGGCGTGGCTGGCGAAGCTCAAGGAGCTTCCCGCCAACACCTGGGTGCCCGCCAAGCCGCCCCGCGAGCCGGAACGCCGCGACTGGGGGATGATGGCCGCCGACCCCGTCCGCGGCCTGGTCTTCTACTTCGGCGGCGGACACTCGACCTATCAGGTCAACGACGTGGCGGTCTACGCCCCCGGGGCGAACCGCTGGTGCCACACGGCCGGCGACAGCAACTTCCCGCTCCCGCCGCACGACTGGGACGGCTGTACGATGAGCACCCGCGGCGGCCCGCCCGCGGGCCACCAGCGCAACTCCTATGTCGCCCTCGACGGGCGGATGTTCGTCCACGCCGGCACCCACAGCCGCCGCTGGGACGCCGAGACCGCGAAGGAGAAGGGGACACGCGTGGCCTGGTTCTGGGACCTCGACCGCGGCGGGGTGTGGCGGCAGCGCGAGATCGCCGAGGTCGCGCTCGGCGAAGGCGTCCCCGGCAGCTACGGTCGCCTCCACGTGGCCGATCCTTCCGGCAAGCTCTACGGCTTCGCGGGACACCTCGAGCCTTACGACGGCCGCTTCTTCACCAGGGAGGCCTACTTCTCGACCTACGACGCCCGCGAGAACAAGCTCAGCGTCCGCCGCATCCCCGAGCCGACGCCTGGCTGGGTGGGCGAGTGCCGCCCCTTCTGCATGTTGCCGGACAGGCAGCAGGTCTTCTTCTACGAATTCCGCAAGGGCGGGGGGCACAACACCTGGGTCTACGACATCAAGGAGAATCGCTTCATCAACCTGAAGCCCAAGCGGCAGCCGGGAGAAGACCGCCTGAAGGCCGAACTACAAACAGACCGCCTGAAGGCCGAACTACAAACAGACCGCCTAAAGGCGGAACTACGAACGGGCGACCCCCGCACCGTCGAGTACGTCGAGAGCCAGAAATGCGTCTTCGCCGTCATTGGCCGCAACGAGCAGTGGGTCTACTCCTTCGAGCGGAACGACTGGGCGCCGCTGCCCCTGAAGGCCGAGGGCGAGCGCTTCGGCTTCCAGACCCCCTACGCCCAGCTCGTCTGGGTCGCCCACCACGGCGTCCTCGTCAACTTCGCCGGCACGACCTGCCTCCTGCGCCCAGACTTCAGCCAGGTGAAGTGGGAGTAGCGCCGCGACGTCAGCGGATGAATGGATGGGTGGATGGGTGTCAGGCAATCATCCATTCATCCACCCATCCAGTCGTCCCCAGCGACATCATCGGCGAGGGGGAGGGCGGCTACTTCACGTCCTTGAAATGGCGGTCGAGGGCGGCCTGAAGGTGCGGGGCCTTCTGGCTTCTGGGCGCGGCCTGGAGGGCCTCCTGGAGCGCCTTCTTGGCGGCCGGCTTGTCGCCCTTGTTGAAGTATGCCTGCGACTTGGCGAGGAGAACTTCCTGAGCAGCGTCGCCCGTGCGGCCGATCCTCTTGAGGGCAGTGTCGGCCAGGGCGATGGCCTCGTCGAACCTGCCGCCCGCCAGCGCCTCCCCGACCTTGTGCACGGCGAGCCGGTCCTCATACTTCTTCCGCAGGCCGGCCTTGTCCTGGGCGTCCAGCTTCACGATCTCCTCCACCACGTCGCCGTAGCAGCCCAGGACCGCGTTGGGCTCGATGAGCGCGAGAGCCCGGTCCAGGAGGTCGGCCCGCTCGACGCCCTTGGCCGCAGCGGCCTTAGCGAACGCGGCGTCGCGCTTCTCGCGGGCCGGCCGCAGCGCCGCCAGGTGCTTCAGGTAGCCCTCGACGCCGCCGGGGCGGTAGCCTGTCTGCGCGTACGGCTTGCCCTCTGCGTCCGCCAGCACGATCGTCGGGAACCCCGGGGGGCCGTACTTCGCATGGAGCTCGGCGTTCTGCTTCCTCAGCTCAGGCGTCTGCGGCTTGGCCTGCGGGAAGTCGAGCTTCAGGAGCACGAAGTGCTTCGGGGCCTCCTCGGCGAAGGCCGGCTGGCTGAACACCTCCTTGTCGAGCACCATGCAGACGCCGCACCAGTCGGACCCCGAGAAATCAATCAACAGGTCCTTCTTCTCCTTCGCGGCCTGGGCCATTGCCTCCTTCGCGTCCTCGGTCCACAGCTCGCCCGCCCAGCCTGGGAGCGCCAGGGAGGCGAGGGCCATCAACGTCGCCGGCAGCTTCGTCACGCCGCATTCCTTTCACTTGCACGTCGGCGAGGGCAGGCGTTCGGCCAGCTCGAGGAGGCGTTTGCCCGCCTCGGCCGAGAGGCCGAGGCGTGGCAGCTCCTCCTTGAGCTGCTCCGCCGCGCCGCTGCCGCCAACGTAACCATTCACCCGCGCCACCGCGGTCGAGGCCACGAAGTCCGCCTCCTTCGGGTAGATGGCCCGGAACTCTCGCAACAGGTCGGGGTGGCTGCGCAGGTAGTACTTCTGATGGTAGCCCTCGGCGACCCAGAACGTCCCCGCCGGCACAATGTCGGTGCACAGCTTCGCCTTCCGCCGCTCCTCCTCCCGCGCCTTCGAGGCCACGGCCAGCTTCCGCTGCTCCTCGTTGTGATAGAAGATCAGCGAGGCATACTGGCGGCTCGTGGCCCACCGCTCCGGGTTGTGGGTCGTCCAGAACACCTTCAGGAGGTCCTCGTACGATACCTGCTTGGGGTCAAAGACGACCTCGATGGACTCCGTGTGGTCGCCCAGGTCGTGATAGGTCGGGTTAGCCTTCTCCCCGCCCGCATAGCCCACGCGGGTGCGGACGACGCCTCGGAGACTCCCGAACCGGGAGTCAGGTGTCCAGAATCACCCCGTGGCGAACGTGGCGGTCTGCGTGGCGGCTGGCGCCGCGGCGTCAATCGCCGGCACGGGCCGGCCCGCCAGCGCGACCGAGACGCCGAGAAGGCTCGCCGCCGGCAATCCCGAAAGGTTCATCGGACTTCCTCCTCAGACTCTCGCATTCATCCCCCACCACGATTCTACCGGGCCCGGCGCTTCCGCGCAACCACTTCCGCCCACTGTCAGAAGCGACCCCATTCTGACAATCACTGAAGAAATCTGCGTGCGCTGGGGCCAGGTGGTTGCCAGGACACGGGTTGCGTCTACGGCTTGAGGGGGAAGGTCGGGCGGGGGGGCA
>VGYV01000521.1 GCA_016872855.1 Planctomycetota bacterium | reverse complement strand
GGCGTTTGGCCCTCATCGAGGAATGCGATGCCTGAGCCGGGCGGCAGCCGCCTGTCGCCACCATCGCCGCCGTCGCCGGCCGGGTTGCTCCAGCTCCAGACGAACCCGCCATCGAACGAGTGGAGTGAGCCATCAGCATTCAGGCTCACCAGCCACGTCGCAAAAACCACGCTGGTGCCCGGGGGGCCACCGGGGAAGTCCTGAAAGCCCAGCGTATCAACCACCCCGTCGCCGTTCGAATCCACCAGGTTGTCGCTCAGGTTATAGCCATCCTCGAAGCCCGGGGTGCCAGGCGGCGGGTCGGCGCCTTCGTCCCAGTACCACGGCAGGTTGTCGGCCCACTGCGTATCTGGCGGCCCGTAGCCGCCCGGCGGCGGGTCTATGTAAGGCGGCGTCAGCGGCTGCCCGTCCGGGCCGTTCGGCGGGTTGGTATCGCTTATCACAACCTGGAACCAGTTGAAGTGGTCCTCTCCAAGCATCTTCGCGGCATCGGCGAGCGAAGGAGGGGTGCCGGTCCTGCTCGTGAACCCACCGACGACACCCGTGCCGTCGGCGCTCACATGCACGTCGAGCACGCCAACCACTGTGCCGTCGGGTGCCTGCACGTCAATCATCAGGGCCTTGGCCGGCCCCCCCGCCCATAGCATAGCCACAGCCACCAGGGCCAGCGGCCCAACGCGAACATGCCGGGGCCAGGCAGGAAAATCAAAGCAACCATGTCGAGGCGTTCTCATGGCACCCACTCCGACCGGCCCTCGTCCCTACTTGCCAAGCAGCAAAGCCCGTGCCGCCGCTCGCCGCACCTTCGTTCTCCAAGCACCCATAAGCGCCCCAAGATCTCTGCGCCCAACAACTTACGTCTCCCTACTTCCCGCCCAGGCCCACTTCATATCGCAACTATCGCCGTCCCCAGAACCCAGGGCGTGTTGCCATCCCGCAACATGGGCCCCGCCACACCCCGCCGACGGTGTTCGCATGCGCAGCATTGCCAATCACTTGGGCAGATTGCCCACCCCGTTGCAATGTGGCAACGTCGCGCGCCCCAGAACTCCTAAGTCCTTTCCGCCCAGTCTCTTAGCATGTTGACGCGCCGCAACATCCGTTGCGCTCAGAGGAAGCGCAGCGCCGGCGGGCGCCGCGCACAGCGCCAGAATGCCCGAACGCAAGCAGAAAGTCAAGGGCATTCACTGGGAGAGGAGCTGGGGCACGGGGCGCTCGACATGGCCGGCGGGGCGCTGGCCCCTGCCGTCGCGGCCAATGTCGCCCAGGTCGTCGCGGGCCTGGCCGGCGAAGGCGAGGAGGCGGGCGACTACATCGGGTTGCTGCGCGGCGAGGTGGCTCTTCTCGCCGATGTCGGCCTTCAGGTCGTACAGCTCGGCAGGGGCGGGACGGGTCTGGCCGCCGAAGCTGACCCACTTCTTGTCGAGGGGGAGGTAGAGCTTCCAGTGGCCGCTGCGGACCGCCTGAAGCTGGCCGAGGTAGTAGTAGAAGAAGGCGTCGTAGGGCGACTTCGCGCCGTCCTCGCCGGAGAGCAGGGGCCAGATGTCCTTGCCGTCCCTGGGCACAGGCAGGATGCCTGTGCCACCGAGGCGGGCGAAGGTGGGCAGGAGGTCCATCGTGGTGCACAGTTCGTCGCAGGTCGCGCCCGCGCGAACGCGGCTCGGCCAGCGGACGATGCAGGGGACTCGCATGCCGCCCTCGTCGGTGGTGTAGCCCCAGCCGCGGAGGGGGGCGTTGCTGCCCTGGGGCGGGGTGTGGCGCACGGCGCCGTTGTCGGAGGTCCAGACGATGAGGGTCTGCTCGTCGAGGCCCAGGCGCTTGAGCGTGGCGAGGATTTCGCCCGTTGACCAGTCGAGTTCCTCGACGGAATCGCCGTAGGGGCCGTTGGCGGACTTGCCTCGGAAGCGCTCGCTGGCGAAGGGGGCGGCGGTGCTGCCCGGCATGGCGTGGGGCAGGTAGAGGAAGAAGGGCTTGTCGCGGCTCGCCTCGATGAAGCGCTGGGCCTCCTCGGTGTAGCGGCGGGTGAGGGTGTTGCGGTCCACGGGCGCCTCGATCACTCGCTCGCCGCGCATCAGGGGTAGGGGGGGCCAGCCCGGGGCCTTGCGCTCGACCATGTCGTCGCTATAGGGGATGCCGAGATAGGAGTCGAAGCCGTGGCGGGTGGGGAGGAAGGGGGTCTGGTCGCCGAGGTGCCACTTGCCGATGCACACGGTGGCGTAGCCTCGGGCCTTGAGGACGCTGGCGATGGTCGCCTCGTCGGGGTGGAGGCCCTTGGGGGAGACGGGGAAGAGGACGGCGCCGCCGCGCTCGTTGACGTGCAGGCTCACGCGGCGCGGGTAGCAGCCGGTGAGGAGGCTGGCGCGGGAGGGGGTGCAGACGCCGCTGGTGGCGTAGAAGCTGGTGAGCTTGATGCCCTCGGCGGCCATGCGGTCGAGGTGGGGCGTCCGGTGCTTTGTCGAGCCGAAGGGCCCGACGTCGCCGTAGCCGAGGTTGTCGCACAGGATGACGATGAAGTTGGGGGGCCGCATCGGCTTCTCTGGTTCCGCGGCGCCGAGGAGGCCGGCCGCAAGGGTCGCGCCGCCGGCCGCCTTGAGCGCGTCGCGGCGGGTGGGCTTGCTGCTCACGGGCGCGCTCCTGCGGGCAGACACTCAGGGCGTGTCGCCAAAGCCCAGTTCACGACACGAACCCCGTTCGGAGTCCCGCCTTTAGGCGGATTGAGGGAGGAGAAGACCGCCTGAAGGCGGGACTCCCAACGAGTTCACCCCTTGGGCAACACGCCCTGAAGACGTGCCTCCTCCTACACGGCGGCCCAGGCAGCGGCGAGGGTGCGCTTGGAGCCTGCGATGAGGGCCTCGACGCTCTCACCCTTGAGGGGCTTGACCTCGAAGCTGAGCACCGGCCGGCGGTCGCGGCTGAGGAAGCCGGCGTCGAGGAGGGCGCGAAGGTAGGCGGCAAGCTCCGCCACGTCGTTCTCGCCGCCGGGCACGCCGAAGCGGGGATGGCTGTCGCCATATGCCTCGTGGGCCGGGTCCCGCATCACGCAGTTGCCCATGTGGGCGTGGACGAGGAACTCGCGTGTCGCGGCGACGGCCTGCTGTGGCGTTTCGCCCTGGAGGGGCAGGTGGCTGAGGTCAATCATCAGGCCGAAGGAGGGGAAGTCGCGTCGGACGCGGCGTGCGACCTCTGCGGCCTCGGGATTGGGGCCGATGAGGCAGTTCTTGCCGAACGCCACGCGGTCGAAGGTCTCGAGCACGATGGTCGGGCCGCCCTTGTGAGCCGCGTAGTCGCAGAGCCACTTCAGGGAGTCCACCAGCCGGTCGGTCGCCGCCTTGCGGCCCGTCTCGCCGGGGTCGGGGCCGCTGAGGACGGCGAGGCCGACCGCGCGGAGTTCAAGTGCCTGGTCAATGGCCCGCTGGACGGCTTCGATGGCGGCGGTGCGGGCGGCGTCGGTGGGGGCATTGAGGTCGAGCTTCCCGCCGAGCAGGATGGGCTGCGCGCCGAAGGCGAGGGTCACGCGGGCCGTCTCGGCCAGCTCCCGCACGCGGCGGCGGGTGGCCGGGTCGTTGATGCGCGTGAGCTCGATGGCCTCGAAATCGGCGTCGGCGGCCAGGCGCTCGATGGTTTCGGCGATCGGGCCGTCGCCGCCCATCGTCTGGGGCCAGAGCATGAAATGGATGATGCCCAGGCGGGCGTAGTTGGAGAGCGATTCATTCACGGGCGTGCTCCGCAGTGGCGGAAGCGAGAGGACGGAAGGCAGAGGACAGATGGCAGAGGACAGATGGCAGACGACAGATGGCAGACGGCAGCCAAGACCGGAAACCGTCCTCTGCCCTCTGCCGTCTGTCGTCTGTTCTCAGGCGTTCACCTGTTGCCGCTTCACGCGGCCGAGGAGGGCTTGGAAGCGCGGGTCGCGCCGAATGCCATCGAGGTCGGGGTCGCGCTGGAGATACGCGCTGTCGTGGTAGCCGAGGGCTATGGCGTGCTCGAGGGTCTCGATGGCCTGGTCCACCTTGCCCACGAGCGCGTAGTCGCAGGCCAGGTTGTAGTGGATGATGGGGTCGGTGGGCCGCAGGCGGCAGAGGCGCTCGTCAATGCGCAGGCCCTTCTCGAAGAAGCCGCGCTCGGTGTAGTTGTTGCCGAGCGCCATCAACACGTCGGCCGAGTTCGGCAGCCGCTTCAGGATTCTCTCGAAGAACGCTATCTCGAAGTCCAGTTCGTCGTCGCTCTGGCGCCGGCGGGTCCCCACCTGCGCGCTGGCGACATCGCTGTTCTCCGCTTCCCCCATGGGTGTCTCCCGGCATGTCAATTGTCCGGTCACTGAACCGTTGCGATCATGATAGCTATCCGGCCACGGCAAGTCAAGCACGCTTGACTTGCCGGCACGGGTGTGGTAGAAACGCAGTCCAACTTCCCACGTCCATGTGGTAGAGAGCCCTATTGTGCAGCTTCCGCAGTTCGACCCATATTGGGTACTCATTGGTCTGCCGCCGCTTCTCTTCGCGATCACCACCCACGAGTTCGCCCACGCGTGGATGGCGGTTCGTTGCGGTGATCCGACCCCGGCCAGGGATGGGCGTCTGACCTTCAACCCCCTTGCCCACCTCGACGTCCTGGGCGCGCTGTTGCTGTTCTTCTATCGCTTCGGCTGGGGAAAGCCCGTTGTGGTCTACCCTTACAACTTCCGCAACCGGCGGCGCGACGATATCCTGGTGTCCGTGGCCGGGGTAGCCGTCAACTTCGCCACAGCCCTGTCAGTCGCCGTCGTGTTGCGCCTTACGGTCCTCGCCGACATCTGGACGACGCGGCCCGGGCAGGCCCTGTGGGACATGCTGCACACGCTTTGCTCGTTCGGGGTCGGCTTGACTCTCTTCAACCTGCTCCCGATACCTCCCCTCGACGGGTCTCACGTCCTGGAGATGGTCCTGCCGTACCCCGCCGCCCAGGCACTGGAGCGCGCCAGGCCGAAGCTGGTCATCGTCTTCGTCATTCTGTTCTTCGCTCCCATGTTTGGCTTGCCAAACGTCTTCGGTTATATCATCGGAACCCCGATGGACCGCATACTCGATCTTCTGTTGGGTCCTGCGAACGGAACGCGGCTCGTCGGCGCCGTAGGTTACGGCTTGTGAACCAACCGCGACCCCCGGGTCACGAGGTCCGGAATCCTGTGACATCTACTGAAGATATCGAAGGCTACGGGTACCGGGTGGACCTGGAGGTCTTCAGCGGCCCGCTGGACCTGCTGCTGTACCTGATACGGCAGGAAGAGGTGGAGATCGCGGACATCCCGATCGCGCGGATCACGGACCAGTATCTCGCCCACATCGAGATGATGCAGCAGATCAACGTGAACGTGGCCGGGGAGTTCCTGGTCATGGCCGCTACGCTGATGGAGATCAAGTCGCGCATGCTCCTCCCGCGCCCCGAGGCCGAGGGCGCCGAGGAGCAGGAGGACCCGCGCGCCGACCTCATCCGGCAGCTCATCGAGTACAAGAAGTTCAAGGACGCCGCCCGCTCCCTGGCCGCCCGCGCGGGCGAGCAGGCCCTCAAGTTCCCCCGTGGCGCCGCCGCCGGCCTCGGCGTGGCCGAGCCGGTCCCGCCCGAGGAGCTGCCCATTGACCTCGGCGAGGTGACGATCTGGGAGCTTCTCGCCGCCTTCAAGGTCATCCTGAGCCAGACCAGCCTCGACACCACCCGCCACATCGTGCTAGACGAGCGCCCGGCGACCACGTGCTGCAACGACGTGCTGGACGAGTTGCGCCCCCGCGGCGCTGCCAGCCTCCGCGAACTGTTCGACCCCGCCGCAGGCCGCGCCGCGCTCATCAACGCCTTCCTCGCCCTGCTCGAACTCATCCGCCGCCGCCGCGTCCGCGCCGAGCAGGCCGGCCACCACGGCGAAATCCGAATCGTCCTCCTCGACGACACCCCCCTCACCGAAATGGAACTCGCCGCGCCCCCGGCCCCCCCCGCCCCCCCCCCCCCCCC
>VGYV01000520.1 GCA_016872855.1 Planctomycetota bacterium | reverse complement strand
GGGCGGCGGGTTCACGACGGGCGGGCTGAACTTCGACGCGAAGGTCCGCCGCCAGTCCATTGACCCCGAGGACCTCTTCTACGCCCACATCGGCGGGATGGATGCGTTCGCCCGCGGGCTGAAGGCCGCGGCGAGGATGCTCAAGGAGAAGAAGTTCGAGAAGTTCCTGGCCCAGCGCTACAAGGGCTGGGGCTCGGCGCTCGGCAAGAGCATCGAGGCGGGGAAGGTCAGCTTCAAGGAGCTGGAGGCCTACACCCTCAAGCACGGCGAGCCGAAGATTCAGAGCGGGCGGCAGGAGCTGCTCGAGAACATCCTGAACGAGTACATCTGAGTGGCGCCGCTGTCGCGGCGATCCCAGATTCCGAATTCCAGATTACAGATTGGAAGAGCGGACAAGCGCGCTTGACGGGTGCGGTGCGCCCGCGTAAGCTCAGCTGCCGATTGCGGGTTCTCCGCAATTTGGAATGTGGAATCTGGAATCTGGGATGCCTCTGAAAGGAGAACGCGGCGATGGCGACGTACAGGAGCTTCGAGGACCTGCCCGTTTGGCAGAAGGCAGTGGACCTCGCCGACACGCTGTATGATGTGACGGAGAGGGAGGCGTTTGCCCGCCGCTATAGCCTCCGCGACCAGATGGAGCGCGCCGCGCTCTCCGTGTCGAGCAACATCGCCGAGGGCTTCGAGCGGGGCACCCGCGAGGAGTTCCTGGCGTTCCTCTACATCGCCCGGGGTTCGTGCGGGGAGCTTCGCTCGCAGCTCGTCTTCTGCCATCGCAGGGAGCTGATCCCCAGCGGTGTCTATGGCCCGCTCCGCGAGCTGTGCCTCGGCGTGTCGAAGCAGCTCGGCGCCTTCGCCGCCTATGTCCGCGACAGCGCGCTCAAGGGGCAGCGGCACTTCGGCGCCAAGGAAAAGGCGGCCAAGCAGGCGGAACGCGAGCGGGAGGCGTTCGATGCGAAGGTCGCGGAAATCGTGCGTCAGGCCAGGGAACGAGAGAAGGCGCGAGCCGGACAGCACGAGGCGTGATTCCACATTCCAGATTACAGATTCCAGATTGAGGACAGCAGCCGCAGACACGGCTCCTCGCCCTGCCCAATCTGGAATGTGGAATCTGGAATCTGGGATTCACTCGGGCTTGGGAGGGGGGACGACCTCTTTGGCCGCGGCCATCGCGGCATCGGCCTCGCGCCAGCGCTGGGCGACCTTTTTCTCGCGCTCGGCGACCTCGCGCTCCTTGGCGAGCGACTCGCGCGCCGCGTCCACCTCGCGTCGGGCCAGGTTCACCGCCTCGCGGTCCTTGTCGAGCGCGGCGCGCTCGGCCTTGAGCTGCTTGCGCTCCTCCTCGTGCGCCCGCTGAAGCAGGGCCACCAGCTCGCTCAGGAGCGGGGCCACCTTCTCGTAGTCGGCCTGCGGCAGGCGGCCCTTGAGCGAGCCAATCACGTCCTTGATCGCCTGGCTGGTCGGGAAGTCCATCGTCCGAGCCCCTTTCGTGGGTCGGGATTACTTGCTGGCCTCGACGTAGCCCATGCGCAACTGGTACAGCACGCTCTCCAGGAAGCGCTTCTCGACGTCCGTCAGGTTCCCCCGCGTCTTGTCCGCCAGCATCTGAAGCAGGTCAATCGAGAACTTCGCGCTCTTGAGGTCCACTTCCTTCTTGTTCGAGAGCGGGTTCTCGATGTGGCCGAGGCTCACGAGCACCTGCGTGGCGATGCTGCGGACGAGGATGGTGAACTTCGCCTCGGGCGTCTCGACCGCCTCCTCGAAGGACATCTCCTTCTCCTCGGCGGACGCGGCGTCCTTCTTCTCTTCTGGCATGGCCTCTCTCCCGATGTCGGCTGCATGCTAGCGCATCGGGCATTGGCTGTCAAGCACCGCGTCTTGACAGCCTCCGCGGCTTCTGCTACGCATGGAGGCAGACGACCCCGCAGGAGCGACCTGTCGTGACACCGCGAGAGAAGGCCATCGCCGCATTCGAGCGCCGCACGTCCGAAGGGCTCGTGCCCCACGTCGAGCTGGAGTTCCAGCTCAGCGAGCAGCTTGTCGGCCGCCGCGCCCTGCGCCGCGACGACCTGAAGGAGGCCACGACCGCCGAGCGCGACCGCCTTCTCCACGAGAACGTCGAGCACTGGCTCACAATCTGCGAGCGCCTCGACTACTGCATCCTCACCGGCCTCCACTGGCTCGGCGTCGAGGACCAGATCGAGTCGTTCAAGCTCGTCCGGCAGCTCGCGGGCGACCGCTACATGCTCTCGGCCTTCGTGGACGGCACGGCGGGCATCCCGAACGGCACGAATATGATGGAGGCGGCCTGGCGAATGGCCGACAAGGCCGACGAGGTGCTGGCCGAGCACGACAGTTGGGCACGCGACGCCGCCGAGGTGGGCAAACGCCTCATCGGCGCGGGGGCCGAGGTGGTGTTCATGTGCTCGGACTACTGCTTCAACGAGGGCCCGTGGCTCTCGCCGCCCATGTTCCGCCGCTTCGTCACCCCCTTCCTCGCCCGCAACATCGCCGAGTTCCGCAAGGCCGGCGCCTATCCTGTCAAACACACGGATGGCGACATCATGCCCATCCTCGACCAACTCGTCGAGTGCGAGCCGGCCGCCATCCACTCGCTCGACCCGATGGCGGGGGTGGACATCGCCGAGGTGCGGCGGCTCTACGGAGACCGCGTGGCGCTGATGGGCAACGTGAACTGCGCTCTGGTGCAGGCGGGCACGAAGGAGCAGATTGCGGAAAGCGCCCGCTACTGCCTCGAGCACGGCGGCGTGGCCACCGGCGGCTACTTCTTCACCACGAGCAACTGCATCTTCGCCGGCGTGCCGCTCGAAAACTACTTCGCCATGCTCGACGTCCGCCGGCAGTTCGGCAGGCAGCCATCAACTCGGTAGGGCGTGTTGCCCAAACGGTGAACTCGTTGGGAGTCCCGCCTTCAGGCGGTCTTGTCCTGCCCCAATCCGCCTAAAGGCGGGACTCCGAACGGGTCTGCTCCCTTGAAGTGGGTTTGGACAACACGCCCGGTAGGGGCCGCCCCCTTGGCCAGAAGACGAACCAGTGTGAGGCGCCGCATTGTGACTATCGCCGTGACCATTGCCGGTGTGTACTTGGGCATCTGCCTCCTGGTGTACCTCACCCAGGCGCGGCTGGTCTACTTCCCCTTCCGCGAGATCGAGGCGACGCCGCGCTCGCTGGGGCTTGACTACGAGGAGGTGAAGCTCTGCGCGTCGGATGGCATCGAGCTGTCGGCCTGGTTCGTGCCGTGCGAGGGTTCGCGGGGCACAGTGCTGTTCTGCCACGGCAACGCGGGGAACATTTCGCATCGCCTGCACCTCATCCGGATGTTCCACGAGCTGGGCTATGCCATGCTGATCTTCGACTACCGCGGCTACGGCCAGAGCCAGGGCAGCCCGACCGAGCACGGCACCTATCTCGACGCCCAGGCGGCGTGGGACTGGTTGATCGAGCGGCAGACTCCTCCCGGGCGGATCGTC
This sequence comes from Planctomycetota bacterium, assembly GCA_016872855.1. Classification (GTDB taxonomy): domain Bacteria; phylum Planctomycetota; class PUPC01; order DSUN01; family DSUN01; genus DSUN01. The sequence continues at coordinate 2,511 of VGYV01000520.1, read as the reverse complement.
CTCTACGGGGAATCGCTCGGCGGGGCAGTGGCCGCCTGGCTGGCAAAGGAGAACGCGCCGGGGGCGCTGGTCCTCCAGTCCACCTTCACCTCGCTGCCCGACGTGGGGGCGCGGGTCTACCCCTGGCTGCCCGTGCGGCTACTCTCGCGGTTCCGCTACAACGCCAGGAGCTACGTGGCGCAGGCCAAGTGCCCCGTCCTCGTCGCCCACAGCCCGACGGATGAGATCGTGCCCTATGCCCTGGGCCGCAAGCTCTTCGAGGCCGCCAACGAGCCGAAGGAGTTCCTCGACCTCTCCGGCTCCCACAACGACGGCCTCGACACGGCGGGCGTGGCCGGCATCGAGGCATTCCTGTCCCTGCACTTGTCCCCATAGCCCGCCTGCCGCGATGCGCCGAGCCACTGAGAGCGGCGTGGCATTCGCGCAGGTCGCGACCAGCGGATCGCCTCAAGCGTACTTGACACTGGCAGGCGCATGGTGTATAGGACCAGTGAAGCCGAACGCCCAACGTCGTTGCGGGAGAAGGGCACGCTGAGAGGACTAGCCAATGAGCAGCTTGACTGAGTACGTGAGAACCAAGCAAGACCAACAGAAGCGGTTGGCCAACGACGCAGCCCGGGTCAGGGAGGAGTGGTCAAGGGAGCTTGAGGCACTCATGGCCCAGCTTGACCGCTGGCTCGCGCCCGCGGTCGCCGCAGGCCTGAAGCTGGTCCCCTCCGAGATCACGGTCTCCGAGCAGGCACTGGGCAGTTACCAGGCCCCTGCACGCACCGTGGAGCTGGCAGGAAACCAGGTGGCGATCCGGCCAGTGGCGCGCATCATCGTAGGGGGCCACGGCCGCGTGGATGTGGAGGGCGAGAACGGTTCAGCCTCCCTGATCTACTGGAAGCCTGAGGCACGGTGGATGATTGTGAAGGAGAGGGACTGGCACAAGAGAGTACCACTGACTGAGGAGACATTTGAGGCGTTGATGGAGGAGTTCCTGTGATGGAGCCCTTCGAGGGGGTCTGGAGCTGGTATCAGTATGCGGGAGACAGCATCAGGCTGGCAGCGCAACAGGTGGAGGCCGATCCGGACAGCATCCCACCCGGCCTCGTCTTCTCTCAGCATGCCTCACCCCAGGAGGCCCTGTCGAATCTGGCCAAGGCAAGGGCGGAACTCAATGATCTCATGGTGCTGGTCCTCTTTGCCGTCTTCGAGCAAGCCCTGCGGGGCCACTTGGCCCAGACGTCCGCGGACGCGCACCGTAGTGTCTCCTCGGAGACACAGGCATCCCTTGTCTCGGGCGCGTTCAAGCGGCTCGAGAAGTGCTCGCTGGAGCAACTCCTTGCGCTCTACAGGAACGTCGTCGAGGCCGGCCTTCTGAAGCCTGCACAACACGTGAAGGCATACCGCAACTGGGTCGCCCACGGCAAGAAGGAACCCAGGCCCGCGGAGGTGCCCGAGGTTGCACCGGCAGGGGCTCGTGATTCCCTCACTCGGTTCCTGCGCGCGTTGGGCCTGTAGGCATCCTGGCTGCGCCCCGCGCACTCGATTCCAGGACCGCGTGCGGCAATGGCAGTGGCGCTCCTCGGCGATGTGCATGCGAACCTCCCGGCCCTCGAGGCGGTGCTGGCTGATGCCGCGCCGCGGGGGCCGGAGGGCATCTGGAACGTGGGCGACTTCGTGGGCTATGGAGCATTCCCTGACGAGGTGGTGAAGCGCCTCCGCGACGCCGGCGCCGTGAGCATCGTGGGCAACTACGACCTGAAGGTGCTGGAGTTCAGGAAGAGGCGGAAAGAGCTTCGGAAGAAGCGCTCGGAGAAGTGGCTGGCGTTCAGGTGGGCCTACGAGAACCTGTCGAAGAAGAGCCGCAAGTACCTCCGCTCCCTGCCCGGGGAGGTGCGGCTGGAGGCCAAGGGCTGGCGCATCCTCGTGACCCACGGCAGCCCGGAGTCGAACGAGGAGCATCTCTGGCCCGACACGCCGGTGGAGCGGCTCCGCGAGCTGGCGGGGATGGCGAAGGCCGACGCCGTGCTCTGCGGCCACTCGCACCAGGCGTTCGCCCGCAAGGTGGCGGGCGTCTGGTCCATCAACCCGGGGAGCGTAGGGCGGCCCGACGACGGCGACCCGCGCGCCTCCTATGCGATGCTGAGCATCACGCGCCGCGGCATCCGCACGACCCACCATCGCGTGGAGTACGACGTGGCCCGCGCCGTGGCCGCGATTCGGCAGGCTGGCCTGCCCGAGGCGTTCGCCCAGATGCTCCTGCGCGGGCGCGCCCTGGATGCAATCGCGGAGAATGGAAGAACTGCCTAAAGGCAGCACTCCGAACGCGCCGTGCCCCCGTCTGGAGTCCTGCCTTCAGGCAGTCTTGTGTCGGGCTCGACCGCCGGCTCAATCGTCAGCCTGACGTCAAAGACTTCCCCGAAAAGTCCCGCCTTTCGCCTGGCACCCATGCAGGCGAAGGCCAGGTCGCCACTGCCCGACACGCGAATCGTCCACGACTTCTCCCCGACCTGCCAGACGTCG
>VGYV01000519.1 GCA_016872855.1 Planctomycetota bacterium | reverse complement strand
GGAAGCGGCCATGCTGGCGAACTACAGCGGCCTGGGACGCGCGGGTTTCGACTTCTGGCCTGTGCTCGGCAAGGACAGCATTCGCGGCGGCGTCAAGCACTCCGCCACCGTGGCCGCACGCTACCCACCCTGCTGGGACCAGCTCAACATAGACCGGGCGACGGAGAACCTCGTGGCCCCCGGCCCGGCGGGGCCAGTCCCCACAGAGCGATTCGAGAACGTCCGGGAAGGGATGCTCGAAGCGGAGGCCCGCGTCTTCATCGAGCGGGCGCTCCTCGACCCCGCACAGCGGGCCAAGTTGGGCGACGAATTAGCCGGAAGGCTCCAGAAGACCCTCGACGAACGGGCGTGGCGCATCCGTGGCGCCTGCATTGGCGGCGTGGGCTACGAAGCGGCCGACAGCGAAGCCTTTCGCATCGAGCTCTTCGCTGCCGCCGCCGAAGCCGCAGGCAAGTTAGGAGTGAAATGATGCGAACGGCACAGGCTCTCGCTATCGCGGCGCTCGCTGCCGCAAGCGCGCTGGCCGCAGAAGTGCGCTTCACCTCAGGCCCGAAGGCGGCTCCAGCCGCGGGCAAGGTGGCCATCGCTTTCGCCGTGTCGGCGCCCACCGACGTAGAGGTCTCAATCCTCGACGCGAAGGGGGGCATTGTCAGACATCTGGCCGCCGGGGTGCTCGGCGGCGAGAAGGCGCCGCCCCCGCCACTGAAGCCGGGGCTGGCCCAGAGCATCGAGTGGGACGGCTCCGATGATCTGGGCAAGCCGGCCACGGGCGGGCCGTTCAAGGCGCGCGTCCGCCTCGGCACCCAGGCCGCCTTCTCGGGAGTGATCGGCGGGCCGGAGGCCGTTGCGAGCAAGGTGTATGGCCTGGCCACCGACGACAAGGGCGAGGTCTACGTGGCCACGGGCGGCGGCTACGGCGGGAACGTCTTCACGATCAAGGTCTTCGACCGGGCAGGCAAGTACCTGCGAACCATCTACCCATACCCCGCGAACGTGAAGCCCGACGATGTCGAGGGGTTCGGCAAACAAGCGCCTCGCGACGGCAAGCTCAACCCGCCGCAGTACAATGCGCTTCTGCCGTGGATTCACCCAGAGGCTATTGGCGGCTTCATCGGGAACCGAGTGGAGAACGGCGTGCTGTGGCTCACGAACGGGCGGGGCGGGCTGTGCCGCATCCGCGCCGCCGACGGCGCGTGCGTGGCCTGGGGCGGCACCAAGGCGCCTGCCCCGCCCGCCCAGGGGCCGATCTGCTGGGCCGCGTCGCCCGACGGCAAGGAGCTCTACCTGGCCGGCTGGTATCACGAGAGCCGCAAGGTCGCGGACGGCCAGGTGTTCAAGGTGGACCCCACGACGGGCGAGCGCTCGCCCTTCGTCCAGACCGAGGTGCCCGCCGACAACTTCTGGGCGAAGGAGAAGAACGGCTGGTATCACTACACCAACTGGGGCTGCAAGAACGGCCTGAGCGCGCTCCACGGCCTGGCCGTGTGCAAGGAGGGGCGGGTCTACGTTTGCGACCGCGTGAACCAGCGCCTCGCCGTCTACGACCCCGTCGGCAAGCTTCTCGGCTCGACGCCCGTCGAGTGGCCCGACCACGTGGCCCTCAGCCCCAAGGGGCCGGAAGTCTACGTCACCACCCGCCGCATCGTCAACGGCTACAAGGCCGTGAACGAGGTCAAGGTCCTCAAGCTCTCGGGCTGGAAGGACGGGAAGGTGCTGGCCGAGCTGACGCTCGGCGGCCTCAACGCCCCTTCGATGGCCGTGGACGCCACTCAGGACCCCGCCGTCATCTGGCTCAGCAACGCGTGCCAGGAGGCCATCCACCCCGAGGGCAGGGGGATGAAGGCCGAGGGCGTGACCCGCATCGAGGACCGCGGCAAGGAGCTTGTGGTGACGGGCAAGCTCGGTGGCGAGGACCCCCTGATGCCCGAGGCCGTGGCCAAGGTGTGGGCCGATCCCCTCTCCGACGACATCGTTGTGAGCGATGGCTGGAGCGGCTTGGTGCGTTGCGATGGCTTGACGGGCGAGAAGAAGCCCTTCCCCCTCAAGGGCATGGAGCTGGCCTTCGGCCCCGATGGCAACCTCTACGTCTACGGCCAGCAGGGCTGGCACGAACTCGTCACCCGCTTCGACCGCGAGTTCAAGCCCGTCCCCTTCCCGGCCACGGGCAAGAACACCACGACGCTCACGACGGCGGGCAAGGACATCTACGGCCGCTACGGCCACGGCTGGTCGAACAAGGGCCTCTGGGTCGCCCCAACGGGCCGAATCTACGTCCACCACATGTTCGACTGGTGCAAGTACCACGTCAGCGTGTGGGACGCGACGGGTGCGGCTGAGAAGCACCCCGGCCCGGCCGATGGCCTGATCGGCCCGACGGATCCCCAGGGCGGAGGCCTGTGCGTGGACGCCGCGGGCAACCTCTATGTCGGCCTTCACGGGGCGCCGGCCGGCTCCGCGGCCGCCGCCGACAAGCGCCGCACCAAGGGCGCCGTCGTCAAGTTCGGCCCGCAAGGCGGCGGCTACGTGAAGCTCGCGCCTGGCGAAGAGCCTGACGGCAAAGGCATCGCCTGGACGGGCAGCCAAGTGGGCAACTTCGTCAAGGGCGGCCTCGCCGCATACACCGTCCTAGCCCCCCAGGTCGAAGGCGGCTGCGTCTGCAAAGAGGGCCGCTTTGACCTGGACGGCTGGGGCCGTCTCTACATCCCCAACGCCCTCGACTACTACGTGGCGGCCGTGGACAACGCTGGGAACGAGATTCTGCGCTTTGGCTACTACGCCAACCCCGATTCCGCCGGCCCGAAGAGCGCTGTGCCCGAGCCCGCCATTCCCCTTGGCTGGCCGATGGCCGTGAGCGCGGGCCAGGTCGAGAAGGGCCGCCTCTTCGTGGCCGACGCCATGAACCGCCGCGTCGTCCGCGTGGAACTCCAGCACGCCGCCGAGGCAGCGTGCCCGGTGGAATGAGAGGCGCGACCGATGACTCGATCCGTGATGGCGTGCATCCTCCTGGGCACAGTTGCCGCGGGCGAGCCCGGCTTCGCCGTGAGGCCAAAGGTTGGCAAAGCCGGCGGCGGCGTGGCCGTGGAGTTCGCGGCGGACGCGCCGACGGACTGCGCGGCGTGGGTGCTCGACGCCAGTGGCCGGGTGGTGCGGCACCTGGCGGCGGGCGTCCTGGGCAAGAACGCCCCGCCGCCGCTGCGGGCGGACGCGCTGGCGCAGAAGCTGGAATGGGACGGCAAGGACGATGCCGGGGCGCCGGCCAGCGGCGGGCCGTTCAAGGTGCGCGTCGCCCTCGGGCTGAAGCCGGCCTTCGATGGCCTTGTCGGCTTCGACCCCGCGGCGCTCGGCTCCATCCGCGCCCTGGCGACGGGGCCGAAGGGCGAGGCCTTCGTCTTCCACGTCTTCGGCGGGCTTCACCCCAGCGATGGCTCGCTGGCGTGCAGCGTGCTCGACCGGGAAGGGAAGTACCTCCGGACGATCCTGCCCTATCCTGCGAACCTGCCAGCGGAGAAGCTCAAGGGCATTCGGCGCGTGCAACTCAGGGATGGGCGCCTCGTGCCGTTCCTCTACCAGGCGGAGACGCGGTCGTTCGTGCCCGGCGCGGGCGACCTGCCGGCGCAGCGCGCCGTCGCAACCGCCGGCGGGCGGGTGGCCTTCGTGGGCATCCAGGAGTGGGTGGGCACGGCGCTGCGTTACGCCCAGGCAGGCGTCGCCCAGCTTGTGGTCCTGGGGGCGGATGGCAGCATTGCGGGCGATAGCGCGCTCGGCCCAGTGCTCAGCCGCAGGTCGTCCAGCGGCGCCAGCCTGGCCCTCTCGCCCGACCAGAAGACGGTCTACGCCACGGGGCTGCGCGATGGGGACTACGCGGGCAAGCCCACCCACGCGGTCTACCGCTTCGGGTGGGGGGACAGCGATGTCCAGGTGTTCGCCGGCGACAGGAAGGAGCCTGGGGCGGGCGAGCGGCAGTTCAACGAGCCCCGCAGCGTGGCCACGGACAATGAGGGCAACGTCTACGTGGCCGACAAGGGGAACGACCGCGTCGTGGTGCTCAAGCCCGATGGCTCCTACCTGGGCGCCCTCGCCGTCGAGAAGCCCGAGCGGGTGGAGGTGCATCCCGCCACGGGGGCCGTCTACGTGCTCGGCGGGCCGCTCGTGAACGCCCTCGCCAAGTTCGCGTCGTGGCGGGCGACGCAGCCCGCGGCAAAGCTCGCGCTGCCGCACTTCAAACACCAGGCATACACGGTGGTGATGGCGCTCGATGCCTCGGCGGAGCCGCCGGTCCTCTGGCTCGCCTCGCCGCAGGGGCAGTACGCCCGCTTCGCCCTGCTGCGGGTCGAGGACAAGGGGGAGGCCCTCGGCGAGCCGCTCGACGTGCGGAAGGCCCCCGGCCCGCCGAGCGCCGGCGCAGTGACCCAGGTGAGCCTGGACCGCGCGACGAATCGGCTCCACGCCGCCGCGGGGCCGGACTCCCGAGGCCTGTTCTTCGACGGCCCGACCGGCAAGCCCGTGCCAGGCCAGCTCCCCAGCCTCGGCGGCTCGGGCAACGTCGCCGCCTGGGGCGCCGATGGCAGCTTCTATGCCTACCACAACTACCCGTCCGCCTGCCTCTCCCGCTTCACCGCCGCGCTCCAGCCCCTCCCGTTCGCCAAAGGCCCGCGCATCGAGGGCCTCGGCAGCCCGCGGCTGCGCGGCCGCGGCTTCGCCGTGGACCGGCACGGCAACGCCTACGTCCTGTGGCAGACGCCGAAGGAGAAGCACTCGCCCGGCGACGCCGAGGACGCCAACGCCCTGGCCGTCTACGGCCCCGACGGAGCGCTGAAGAACGAGAAGCTGGTGGACTCCGAGATTCGCAGCATCAACTCGGTCCGCGTGGACGCCGCTGGGAACATCTACCTCGCGGTCGGCGTCCGCCCGCCCGACCGCCTGGTTCCCCCCGACTTCGAGGGGCTGGACCGCGGGAAGCCGTGGAAGTATGGCATGAACTCGAACGAGATGGACTGGTATCCGCTCATGTACGGCTGCATCGGTGAAGCTGGGCCTGAGGGTGGGGCGATTCGCTCGGGCATCGGCGGCACACCCGTCGCCTATGGCTATGGCAACAAGACCGAACTCAAGGGAGCGAAGTGGCTCTTCTACGGCGCCAGCAACGTCCCCTCGTGGCGCACGAAGGGCACGCCCGACGTGTGTCTGTGCGAATCGCCGCGGTTCGACGTGGACCCCTTCGGCCGCAGCTTCTTCCCCGACGCCTGCCGCTTCCGCGTGGGCGTGCTGGACGCGAACGGCAACGAGGTGTGCTGGTTCGGCTCCTACGGCAACCAGGACTCCGCCGGGCCGGGCGGCCCGATGCCAGTGCCAGACATTCCCTTCTGCTGGCCGCACGCCGTGGCCGTGGGCGACGACTTCGCCTACGTGGCCGACCGCCTGAACCGCCGCATCGCGCGCGTGAGGCTGTCCTACGCCGTCGAGGCGACCTGTGGCGTGGAGTAGAGGGCGAGCATGACTCCCGGTCTTGGCGGGCGCCGCGAGTGGCTTATCGTCCTCGTCCTTCGTCCTCGTCCCTCGTCCTCGATCCTCTTGGCTTCCCCCGAGAAGAGTCGAGGACGAGGGACGAGGACGAGGACGATTGAGGAGCCACGAGACGTCCGCCAAAACCGGAAGTCATACTCGTAGAGGGCGCCGCGTTTGACAATCCCGCTGAATCCAGTATGCTGGCCCGCCGCACGATGGGCAGGCAGCGCCATCGGCTTGCCCCGAGTGGCATCACACGAGGAGCGGACGGAATGGTGTATGCGGGGACGTTTCTGATCGCGTTCGCGGTGCTGGCGCTGGAGATCACGCTCACGCGGCTGCTGAGCGTGGTGGCGTGGTATCACCTGGCCTTCTTCGTGATAGCGACGGCGATGCTGGGGATGACGGCGGGGGCCATCGCGGTGTACCTGCGGCCCCGCCGCTTCGCGCCCGAACGGCTCGCCGAGGCCGTCGGCGGCACGTGTCTGCGCTTCGCCCTGGCC
>VGYV01000518.1 GCA_016872855.1 Planctomycetota bacterium | reverse complement strand
AGAAGCAGCGGGGGTCACATCTTCATTTCGCACATGGCGGCTATGTGCCAAATGAAGATGTGACCCCAGGGGAGGACGAATGACGCCGCTCTACTGGCTCCTCGGCCTCGACTCCCCCGGCTCGGTCGCCCGAGCCGTCGAGTGGCTGGTCTACCCCGCGCGCCCGACATCCATCGCGCTGCTGGTTCTCCTCGGCCTCGTGGCAGCAGCCGTCGCCGCGCTGAACTTCCTGCCGCACAACGTCATGCGCTGGCGGACGCGGCTGACGCTGGCCGCCGTGCGGTTGGCCGGCTTCGCCCTGCTGGCGCTGATGCTCGTGCAACTGGAGCTACGGCTCACGGTCGAACGCTCCCTTCGCCCTGCCGTGGCCGTGCTCACCGATGTGTCGGGCAGCATGGGCATCCGCGACGCCGGGGGGCACACGCGCTTCGAAGCCGCCCGAAGCTTCGCAGAGGAGAGGCTGACCGCGCTCGGGCGCAAGGCCCGCCTGCTCCCCTACGCCTTCCACTGGCAGCTCTGCCCCGACGATGCCACAGCAGCCCCGGCCGCCACAACCCGCCTCGTCAGTGCGCTCGAAGAGCTGTCCCGCCGTGAGGACGAGCTTCAGGCCGCCATCCTGCTCACCGACGGCGCCGACACGGCGGGCGACCGCGGCGAGCTGGCCGCGCCCCTTCTTGCCTCTCGGGGGCTGCCCGTCTATCCCGTGGTGTTCGGCAGCACGGACGCCCCGCGGGTGGCAAGGGTGCGGGTGACTGGCGGCTCGGCCTACGTGCGGCTCGGCGACGAGTTGCGCCTCAACGCCACTCTCTCCGCCACCGAACTGGGCGAGCAAACCGCCCGCGTCCTGCTCTTCGAGGACGACGCCAAGCAGCCCCTCCAGGTGCGCGAGAACGTGCGGCTGGGCAGGAATCCCGTGGACGTCTCCTTTGTCGTCAAGCCCACGCGGGTGGGCACGCGGCTCTACCGCATCGCGCTGGAGGGCGTGAGCGGGGCGGCGAGCGAGCGCCTCCTCGCGGCGGAGCATAGCGTGCTGGTGGTGAACGCCCCTATTCGCGTGCTCGTGGTTGACATCGCCCGCGACGAGCGGAAGTTCCTCGCCCACTGGCTGGCACGCGACCCAGTGGTCGAGCTGGCGTCGCTCACCCTCCTGCCCCAGGGCGGCTGGTACGCCCAGGGCGCGCTCCAGCACAAGGACGTTGCGGAGGGCCTGCCCGACGCGGAGGCCGACCTGTTCCGCTACGACGTGATCATCCTGGGCGACATCCCACGTTCCTACTTCCGCGCGGGCACCGTAGCCCGCCCCTCCGGGGCGGACCACCGCGTCGGAGACGCGGGCTACTCGGAGGGCGACACGGCCGAGACGCGGATGCAACGACTCGTGGAGTTCGTGGGCCGCCGCGGCGGCGGGCTGGTCACCCTCGGCGGCTACGCCGCCTACGCGGCGGGGCAATACCAGGATTCGGCGCTCGCAGGCATCCTGCCCTTCGTCGTCGAGCCGACCGACAAGCCACAGGTGCCCAAGCCCTTCAAGGCCGTCCCCACCGCCATTGGCCTCGGCCATCCGCTCATGCAGCTCGCCTTCGAGCCCGAGGCCAACCGCGATGCCTGGTTCGAGCTGCCCACCCTCGATGGCTGCAACCGCGTCGAGCGCCTCAAGCCCGGCGCCTCCCTCCTCGCCGTCCGCGAGATGCCCGCCCCCGATTCCTCTGAGGACGCGGCACGCGGGACGCGGCACGCGACACTCCCCGTGATGGCCATCCAGAACGTTGGGAAAGGCAAAGTCCTCTCCCTCGCCATGGACACCACTTGGCGTTGGGAGATGAAGCGGCCGCTGGAGGGCGATGACTACTATCGCCGCTTCTGGGGCAACGTGGTGCGGCACCTCGCCCCCGACCCGCGCATCGGGCCGAACAGCCCGCAGATTCTCGCCTATCAGTCCCAGACACCCGTCGGCCAGACCATCACCCTCGCCACGCGGCTGGTGGACCCCGTGTACCAGCCGATCCGTGAGGCGAACCTGGCCGTCAAGGTCACGCGCCCCTCGGGCCGCGTGAGCCACATATACCCCCGCGACGGGCGGAACGCGCCCGGTCTCTACGAATACGACATCGCCCTCGACGAGCCGGGGCGGTGGAAGGTCGAGGCCACGCACGACGGCAAGACGGCGACCGAGGAGTTCGTGGCTGGCGAGAGCGACGACGAGTTGGACGACCCGCGTGCCCGCCCGCAGGCGATGGCCGAGCTGGCAAAGGCCACGGGCGGCCAGTCATTCACACCGGCCGAAGCAGCGACGCGGTTGGCCGAGCTGCCCATCACGCCGCGCCGCGTCACCCAGACGTCCACCATCGCCCTGTGGAACCTGCCCGTCACGATGGTGTTGCTGATCGCCCTCGTCGCACTCGATTGCTTCATTCGCAAGCGGAGGGGCATGGTGTGATGCTCATTTCCGATTTCCGATTTCCGATTGCCGATTTCAGAGAAGACCCTTGCAGGACGAAGTGACAAACCAGGCACCCATGACCGAGGGCAGCGCCTACCGCGCGGTCGAGGCCGCGGTGCGCGGGTTCGGCGCGTTCCGCAAGCGATGGGCCATGCTCGAGGGGCTTGCGGGATTCATCGTCTTCGGGCCGGGGTGCCTGCTCGTCTGGTTCCTGTCCGACTGGCTGGTCGGGCTGTCGCCGGGGCCGCTGCTGGGGACCTTCGCGGCCGTCGCGCTCATCAGCCTGTGGGCCGTGGCGTGGAAGCTCGTGCGGCCCACGCTGCGCCGCATCCGAGTGGAGGACGAGGCGCTGCTGATCGAGGCGCTGCACGGCCAGATCGACAATCAGCTCATCGCCTCGCTCCAACTCGGACGCGAGGCGGCGGAGGCGACGGGGCCGCTCGGCCATTCGCTCCATCTGGTCGCGGCGCTCATCGAGCGCACCGCGGAACTGCTGACGCGGCTCAACCCGCGCGGGCTGCTCGACCTGCGGCGCGCGCGCCGTTGGCTGGGAGCGGCGGCGGCAGTGGCCGTGGCGGCGCTGGCGTGCCTCGTCTTCGCGGGCGACGCCGTGGCGGCCCGGGCGGAGCGGCTGGCGGACGCCTACGCCGCCCTCCTCGACCGCCTGTTCCCCGTTGAGCTGCGGGTCACTCCGGGCGATATCGCCGTGCTCCGAGGCCAGAACACCTGGTTCCACCTCGAGGTCATCGGGGGACGCCGACGCCGCGCCCAGTACGTCCAGACTCTGCTCGAGGGGCCGGCCGAGAGGCGCTCACTGGTTCTCGAACTCGAGTTGACCAATGGGAAGGCGGCCTGCGGAAGCGAGTGCCTCGTTCCCTTCACCTATCACTTCGTCTACGGTCGGCGCCGCACGCCCGAGTACCACGTCCGCGTGGGTGACCGCCCGCAGCTCGCCGCGATCAACTACGAGTTGTCGTATCCGGCCTACACGGGGCAACCGCCGAGGACATTGGTGGGCCAGGTGGCCAAGCTCCAGGGCCTAAATAACTCGCCACGATTCTGAATCAAAGGCTCAGGAAGGAACGTGTGCCGGAATTGCGCAGGCCTGTGGGCGGGGCGTCTCTGCCCCGCGCAGGGTGTCGCGGGGCGCAGAGGCCCCGCCCACATTGATTCAGAATCGTGGCGAGTTATTTAGTCGGCACCGAGGTGCTCGTGAGCTTCGCCGCGACGACCGAGCTGAGCCCCGACCACTGCCGCGTGACGTGGCAGGACGGCTCGACGCAGGACGTGTCAGTGAGCGGCCGCTTCGGCCACTTCGCGTTCGTCATCACCCGGCCCGACCGGGCAGAGCTTCGCCTCACGGGCACCTACGGCCCAGGCTTCGAGATGGAGAAGCCCGTGGCCTTCGAGGTAGCGGTCCAGCGCGACCAGCCGCCCAGCGTCGCCATCCTGCGCCGCGAACGCAAGCTCACGATGCTCGCCAAGGACGCCGCGGCGTTCGAGTTGCGCTACGCCGCTGAGGACGACTTCGGCGTGGCCGAGACGACGCTGGACTACAAGGTGGACGGCGTGGACCCGCTGCTGGGGCGTCCCGTGCGGAACGGCTCGCAGAGCCGCCGCGTGGACCCGCCCCGCGACCGCGTACGAGGGCAGTTCGCCGAGGCGCTCAAAGCCATCAGCCCGCCACTCGAGCCGGGCGACCGCGTGATCCTCACCGTGTCCGCGCGCGACAACAACACGGAGACCGGCCCCGGCGTCGGCCGCTCGCAGGCCGTTGAGATCATCATCGTCCGCGAGGACCTGGCGGGCTTCACCGAGAAGCGCTTCGGCTTCGATGCCCAGACCCTTCTCGGCGGGCTCCACAAGATCAAGCGGGCCACCGACCTGTTGGTGGACCCTGTGAAGACCATCCGCACCGAGGCGAAGCACGACATCGCCCGCCACGACCTCCGCGCACGCGTGAGCGACGAAACCTGGCCCAGCGGCGCCGAAGATGCCGTGGGCGACTATTTCCGCCTGCTCTCAGGAACCGAATGAAGGGGATTTGCGATTTCCGATTGCCAATTGCCGATTGGAAGAGGACGATGAAGGCCGCGTCACTGGTTCTTGCTCTCACGCCCGTCCTAGGGGCTCTGGCTCACGCGGCGACGTGGGCGGAGCGCGCGGGGCAAATGAATCGCATGGAGCTGTCGACGGAGGAGGCCACGCGCCGCGCCGCGGCCGAGGAGCGCGAACGCCGCAACAAGATCGCTCTCCGCCGCATCCGCCCCGCCATGCCAGGCGTGGACTGGGATGCCGACCCCACCGCCGTGCCCTACCTCCTCTACCAGGTGAACAAGCGCACCGGCCTGCCCGTCTACACCGACAACGAGGGCCTCGACCTCGCCTCCGACGAGCTGTTCGACTACTCGCTCATCTACCTCACCTCCCACACGAAATGGGCGCTCAACGAGCGCGAGGCGGAGAACCTGCGGGCCTGGCTCAAGCGCGGCGGCACCCTCTACCTGGACGACTGCTACAACCGCGGCAGCCCATTCGCCGACTGCGTCCGCCCAGAGGTCGCAAAGCTCATCCCAGGCGCCGAGCCGAGCGTGCTCCTCAAGGACGACCCTCGCGTCGCCGACGCCTTCCGCATGGCCTACCCCTGCGCCTGGCCGGGCGACTGGCTGACGCACCCGTGGCTCTACTTCCTCCTCGACGACCGCCCGGCCGTCTTCTTCAGCCCGAACGACGACGGCTGCGCCTGGGAAATCTCCACCCCGCCAACCGCGTCGAACCCCATCGGCGAAGGCATCGGACACGGCGGGGACAACCGCTACCGCGAAGTGGTCTACCAGCAGGTCACTAACTGGATTCTCTTCGCCTTCACTCACTGAACGGCTTGTGCGAGATGAACCGTTTGCTACTCGTCGCCGTCGTCGTCCTCGTCGTCGTCCTCGATGCATCATCCGGGACCATCGAGGTCGAGCTGCGCCTCGTGGTCCACGACCAGCCCGACGCGACGGTGGACCAGCGGGAGCGTGAGCGGCCGCTCACCGACATTGTGGCCACGGCGGAGGGCGTGGAGGCGCGGAAGATCGGCCTCGACCTCGCGTGCTGGGCGCGCAACGTGCTGCTCGACGGCCAGCCGGTCTTCGAGCGCTACCACGACGGCAAGTACATCGGCCGCCGCCCAGTCGCCCGCAAGGCCCTGCCGCCCGGCGACCACACGCTCTGGCCAGGCAACCATGTCTTCACCGTGGCCAAGGACGGCACGCTGAGCACCCAGGACCCCGAGCTGCTGGTCGAGGGGCAGGTGGTGCGGGTCAAGTGCTATCCCCTCACCATTCGCGCCTACCGTGCGAACCCCGACGAGGGCGAGCTGCCCATGTCCATGCGTGTCACACCGCTGCCTGACCTCACGGTGCGCGAAGCGACCGACCACGAGGCGGCGTTCGAAGTGCGGGCTTCAGCCCGTCCTGGCGAGGTACGGCCTGAAGGCCGCACTCCAAGCAAGGCGCGCGAGCTGTTGCCAGTCTTCGACAAGTTCGCCCCCCTCACCCTGTGGCTGCCCGCGAACAAGGCGGGCAAGGGCTACG
>VGYV01000517.1 GCA_016872855.1 Planctomycetota bacterium | reverse complement strand
CCCTTGTCCACGTACTCCCAGCGGTGGTACATCACGCGGCCGTCGTCGAGGGCGACGGGGCAGAACTCGCTGACCGGGCTGCGGGTGAGCTGCTCTACCTGCGAGCCGTCGGGGCCTGCCCCGAGCGAAGTCGAGGGGTCCATCCTGTGCAGCGTTGGGGCAACCAGGTGGGAGGAGCCGCCACACAGCACGGTGCACTCGGAACGGGTTGAGGAGAAGATGATCTTGCCGTCCGGCAGGTAGTTGGGGTGGATGTCGTCCGTGTGCCAGCCGCGGTTCCAGCGCGCCACCTTCTCAGCCTCGTCCTTGGGCGGGAAGGACACCTGGCGGAGGCCCTTGCCGTCGGTGCCGACCTCCCAGATGCGGAAGCCGGCGCCTGGGTTCTCGCGGAAGTCGAAGAGCACCTTCTTGGCATCGAACGACAGGCTGATCTTGCCGATGAAGCCCTTGCCGCCGGGCAGGGCGGTCGCCGTAACGACAGGCCGCTCCAACCGCGTGCGGAGGTTGTAGATGTAGATGCCGTTCTCGGGCAGGAAGCGGTCGGGGCTGGTGCCGTTGTTGATGTCCGTGTAGTAGTGATCTGACGAATAAGGCTTGCGCTTGACGAAGACGATCTCCTCGAAGCCCACCTCATCTGCGCCGACAGGCGTCTGGGACAACACCGGGCCGGTGCCTGCCGCCGCAACGGCCAGCCAGCCGGGCAGGGCCAGAGCCCAGCCCCCCAGCACGATCCTTGCTGCACTGTGCATCGGAGGTCTCCACTTACATCACCGAGGGCATGCCGCGCCGCTGAACAACGAGTGTACGCCCCACCCCCACGCCATGTCAAGCGAGGGACGGGGAGGCGAACCAACTGGTCAGTCCTGCACCGGCACTCGCAGGACCTTGAGCCAGTCGCCGCCGTTGGCCCAGACCATCGGAACGAAGTTGGGGGGCGAGAAGCGGGGGACCTGGAAGCCGGCCCACGTCTCGTCGAAGGGCAGCGGCTCCTCCTCGCGGGCGAGGTCGCGGGGGCCGGTCCAGCGGCCATCGGGGCCTCGCTGCCAGGCGCGGAACACGACTGGCGCGGTGAGGCGAGCGCTGCCTCTCGTCTTCCCTCCAGGCTGGGGGAGGGCCGCGATCACTACGAGCGCCTTGCCCCCGGCCACACACAGCCGGCACGCCGACGCGGGCGCTTCGGGCAGCTCGCGCGTCCACTTGCCGTCGCGGTAGCGCAGCACGCCGTTGGCATACGCCGTCTGCACGAATATCTCGTTCCCGTCCAGGCTCACGGCCTGGAGGCGCGGGAGGCTGTGGAACTCGGTTCGCTCCTGGGGGTAGGGAACGGTTTCGAGCGGCAGCCACCGCTGGCCGTCGAAGCGCGCGAAGTAGAGGGGGACGTGTTGGCCCGATTTCTCGCGGCGGTTGTGCCAGAGGCAGGCGAAGCCCTTGCCGAGCGCGACCATGCGCGGGTCGGGGTCGGTCTTCACGTAAAGACCGAAGTCCGTGCCGTCCAGCCGGCGGCCCTCGGGCCACGGGGAGTCGGGGATGCGGCCGGCCTTGCCCGGCTCCAGCGGCCGCCAGCTCAGCCCGTCATCGTCGGAGTAGCGGACGTGGATGCAGGTGCGGTTGAGGCGGCTGAGGACGCCATAGGCCAGCCAGAGCCGCCCGCTGTCGGCGCGGAAGGCCGACTGAGTGGCCGTGCAATGCCGCGGCTCGCAGTCCACAAACGCCCGTAGCTCGCGCAGGGACCAGCCTTTGCCCGCGCCAAGGAAGGTCAATTGCTTGGTGAACACGCGGGGATGATAGACCGACGGCCCGCCGCAGCCCAGGCCGAAGACTGTCATTAGGACGTCCCCGAAGCGGTCCACCACGTCGCCTGTTCCGCCGCCGTCAATGAAGTCCATCACGTTCAGCGACGTGGCCTTCGGCGTGCCGTCGAGGCCGACCCAGGTTTTCCCCCCGTCCAGCGATTGCAGGACGCGAGAGCCCCAGAAGGCTGTGACCTCGAAGCCGATGGAGAGGTGGTTGTTGTCGTAGGCCGACGCCCAGCCCAGGCGCATGACGGTATGCTTCTTCTCGCCGGTCCGGATGACGATGGGCTCCTCGAGCTTGATGGGCGAGTGGTCGGGCTTGTCGGGCTCCACAGAGCGCGGCTTCGGCCCGGCCGTCTCGCGATAATAGCCCGGCAGCAGCTCGTACGGGCCCTCGTCACGGACGACCGGCAGCTCGGCGCGCACATCGCGGCGGCACAGGCGGATGTTGTCCAGGAGCGCGAAGCGGATCTCTCGCCGCTTCCTCTCATCCTTGGCCAGAGGGAGCTCCCCTTTGACGATGCCGGTGACGGCGACGGCCATCGAGGTGATCTTCTTGGGGTCCAGCCCCCGGCCCTTCGCCGCCGCCCGCAGGTCCAGTTCCAGCGTGGTCCACTGATCGGCTGGCACTTGCATGACACGGACCACCGGCGGCAACACGTCCTCATCCTCCACGGCGAGGTGGTACTCCAGCGTCAGGTCTTTGCAGTACACGTCGAGGCGGAGCAGATCGTGGTCAGACCAGTCGGCGGGCAGGAACAGGTGGTGAATCCCGCTCGTATTGAGGAGCCGCCTCCAATCGCCATCGGCGTACAGGCCGTTGTAGTGCATCACCGCGTCGCGGTTCTCGAACGGGGCGGTCTTCTTTGTGGGGAACATG
Source organism: Planctomycetota bacterium (assembly GCA_016872855.1). Lineage (GTDB taxonomy): Bacteria > Planctomycetota > PUPC01 > DSUN01 > DSUN01 > DSUN01. The sequence continues at coordinate 3,357 of VGYV01000517.1, read as the reverse complement.
CCGGGCACGGGGCGGTCGGGCCAGCGCGTGAGCCCGAGCCCAGCCGCCCATTCGCCCTGCGAGGCGTTCCCTTTGTGCAGGCTCCATTCCCGCGTGATTCGCCCCCCCTTCATCTCGACGCGAACACACGGGCGGCCGAGCACGTCCTCGGCGTCGGCCAACTGAGCCTTGAGGGCCTCAGCGAAGCCCTCGACCTCCGCCCGCTCGAACCCCAGAAGCAGCTTCTGCGCCGCCGGCTCGCCGGCCAAGGCCATTCTGAAGCAGAGCGCGATGAGCAACGCAAGCAATACCCTCGTCATCATGCGATTCCCTCCATTGCCACGTCGTACATGGCGATGAGGTTCTCGGCGCGGCAACTGTTGTCGGCCTCGGTGGTCGAGCCCATGAGGAAGCCGGGATAGGCGTCGCGGATGGCCTGGCGGCAGACCTCGCGGACATGGTCGGGTGTGCCATTTGAGAGGAGCTGGCTCATGTCTATGCCGCCGGCGAGGAAGAGCTTGGGGTAGCGCTCGCGGCACTCCCGCAGGCTCATCCCCGCGACCGTCTCGATGGGGTTCAAGCCGTCGCAGCCCGCGGCCACCAGGTCGTCGAGCACGTCCATCAGATAGCCGTCGGAGTGGAAGAGGCAGACGAAGCCGTGCTCGTGCCAGGCGTCGTTGAGGCGGCGGAGGCGCGGGAAGAACTCGCGGCGGAGCCAGGCGGGCGAATGGAGGAGCCGCTCCTTGCACGCGATGTCGCCGTAGGTGAGGACGGCGGGCGAGAGGGCGACGTTGGCGATGGCGTGGGTGAGGGCGACGTGATGGCGGGTGCAGGCTTCGAGGGCCTCGGAGATGAGGCCGGGCTGGTCGGCATCAAGGTAGGCGAAGAGGTCGAAGCCGAGGCGATGGCGGATGTCGTCGAGGCCGACACCCAGTTGGGTGTAGAGGTGCACGGTGTCGCCGATGCGGGCCTGGACATCGGCGAACCAGCGTTCGTGCCCCTCGCGGCGCTCGCGGGGATTGGCCCCGACCCGCGTCGCCGCATCGAGCTGGCCGGCGGTCCACTTCTTCAGCCATTCGGCGGCGCCGGCCACGTCGTCGAAGGGCCGCCGCTCGATCCAGCAGGTCTTGGCGAAGGCGCTCTCGTGGAGCACGAAACCGTCGCTGTCCGTGAACTCGCGGTCTTCGAGCGGCCCGAACGTTGAGCCGCGGGTGGCGTCGAGCATTCGCTCGATGGCCTTGCCCGTCATGCGGTCAACGGTCGCCCGCGTCTCGGGGTTGTTGACGAGGGGCGGCAGGCGCTCGCCGCTGAAATGCTCGATGGCCTTGTCGCAGAGCAGAATGTCGTAGAGCGGCACGCGGTCCGTCTCTTCCCCCCTCATCGTCCGCTCGACTCGCTCGCGCTTGGTCATCTCACAGACTCGCGATGAGGGTTTCGTATTCGGGGTGTGAGCCGATCCAGAACCACCACACGGTGTCTCCTTCCCTGACGCCGACGGCTCGCCAATGGATGCCAATGCGAACGGAGTAGACGGGCTCGGTGGGGTGGACATGCTTGAACTGGAGGCTGGGGTGGAAAGGGTCCCTCACCCAGACGCGGAAGGCCCTGCGAGCATGGGCTTGGACAGTGGGATGGAGACGCTCGTAGGCCCTACGAAATCGCGGCGTGGTGTGCGATTTCATAGCTTGTCCGGATCGAGGGGCTCGGTCCGACCAGCGCGGGCATCGGCCAACGCTTCCTTGGCAAGAGCCGCGAGCTTGTCAGCAGACTCTGCGAAGCTCTTCTGCCAGCGCGCTTCCGACTCCATTTCGCTGAGCAGGATGGAAGCCAGCGCGTCCTGCTCGGAGTCGGGCAGCCTGGAGGCCTTGGCAAATGCTTGTTCGAGAAGCTGTGTCATGGTTCACACTCCGCTGTTAGCACAGGGGCAGGAGCGCCCTGTCAGGCGATTCGGGGTTGGGCACAAGCTTCTTCTCCTGGGCAGCGATGTGCCAGTCCATCGCCTCCAGCGGGGCGGCGCCGAGTAGGGGCCGGGCGCCACGCGGCAGCTCGAGGACCCTCACGTGGCAGACACGCCCCTGCACTTCAACCTCTGCGATGCCGAACAGGCGGTAGTCGTGCTCGCCGCCATCTGCGGTGAAGACGTGCGCCTTCCCTAGCTCGGCCAGTCTCAGGCGCTCGATCAGGTCGGCAGGCAGGGCAAGCTCCGCGGCTCCTGAATCCACCATCGCATTGCAGGAGACTTCTTCCCCCCGCTTGGCTGGCGGGAGGAAGCGGTTCTGCCAGTTCCTGACCTTGGTTGGAACATAGAATGTCCCCACATCTGTGCCTCCTAGCGCGCCGAGCTTCTGACTCTGCTCACATGGAGTATTATATCCCCCCGGCGCCGCGCGAGCAACGCTCAGGTGGGCGAAAGGGAGGCCACGGCCTGGCGGCGGCGGAGGCAGGGGAGCTTGGCGGCGGAGACCAGCTCGGCCAGGCGCTCGGCGTTGCGGTGGATGCGTTGGAGCGATTCGGGGCTGAAGAGGGCGACCCATTCGGGCGGGACATTGCCCGCGCCGCGAAGTGTGCCGGCGAGCATGGCGGCGCGGCCGGCAATGGTGTCGCTGTCGCGGCCGATGTTGGTGCCGCCGATGGCCGCCTGCCGCACGTCGCCGCCCGCCACCTTGAGCATGGCGAGCGAGAAGCCCCACAGCTCGAGCGGGTCAATCTGGTGGTAGAGGAGGCACTTGTCGTAGAGCTCCTTGCGGACGGCGAAGACGTCGTCGTAGCGGCCGGCGATTTCGAGGCAGGCCTCGAGGTAGTGGCGGCAGCTCTTGAAGGGGCGACGGTCGAACGTGCGGAGGGGCGTGGTCGGGGCGGCCCTGAGGGCGGCCTCGCAGACGCTCTCGACCGTGGCGTCGGGGCGGAAGGCCTCGGCCACGGTGGCGGCGAGCATCGAGGCGGCGAGGGCGTCGAGGCCCCGCTGGTACATGTAGGAGATGGCGAGCGCGTCAATCGCCGCGAAGTCGGGGTCGGCCAGGTGGTAGATGCCGACAGGCTCCATGCACATCACGGTTGAGCCGGTGACGACCGCCCAGTGGCCGATGATGCAGGGGTCCCAGCCCGCGGTGATGAGGTCGTAGGCGTGGCCCATGCAGAAGGGGTAGAAGTGGCCGCGGTTGAGGCGGTCGCGCCAGGTCTTCCCGAAGTCGCGGGCCGTCGCGGGCAGGCCCTCGCGGGCGAGATAGGTCTCGACGAGGAGCATGGCCATCTGATTGTCGTCCTCGCCCTCGAGGCGCTTGGGGTCGAGGACGCCCTGGATGCCGCCGGGATGCTGGGCGTCAATCTCGGTGTAGAGGCGGCCCTCGACGGGCGAGCCCATCGCGTTGCCGATTGCGC
>VGYV01000516.1 GCA_016872855.1 Planctomycetota bacterium | reverse complement strand
CAGGTCCACGGGGGCCTGCCAGTTCGTCCACAGCTTGTAGATCGCCCAGGTGTCCCGGTCCCGAACCGTCTGGCAATGGTTGTCCGAAACCCGTCCTGGCGCTGGGCTGAGGGCATAGAGGTCGCTAGGGCGCGCCGCTAGGCGCAGCGGGTCATACCACAGCGTGCTGGTCACCGAGTTCCTCAGTCGCCGCGCATCGAAGCTGAAGAACAGCGCTGGGCTGCCCGACAACGCGAACGTGATGTCCCTCTGCCATCGGCGGGCCACCGTCCACACAAGCTCAGCACCATCGCCCGGCGCCGACAGCGTCCAGTCCTCCGTCGCCACCGGCTCATCGCTTCCTACGGCTGAGAGCTTGACGCCCGTGATGCGCAGCGCGGCCCTGCCCCCTTCATCCCTCAGCTCCGCCTTGTCCGGCGCCGCCAGCCGACTCTCATAGCGACGGCCGTCCTGTGCGACGACGTAGGTGTAGCCGCCCCTTGCCCACGGCTTCGCACCGCTCGGCGCAAGGAGAGACTGGGCAGTCAGGCCCTTCGGGCCGCGCAGGTAGAGGCGCACGAGCGCGGGGGCGGTCGCGTTCACCTCGGCCTTGCCGAACGCCCCCTCGAGCGTCACGATCTGCGGCGGGCGCCCGGGCGCCTCAACCTCCACCTCGCCCAGGCACAGGTAGCCTGGGTACTTCGCCCCAGGCTGGCTGCCATCGGGAAAGAGGATGCGAACGAACCGAGCCGAGACGCCGTCGGGGAGCGCGTAGCGCCACTGCCGTTCTGCGTCGTAGGGCTGGCCGTCACGTGGGAGCTCAGCCGCGCCAATGGCCCGCACGTCCTTCCAGGAACCGTCCTCGCCCGTCAGGCTGGTCTGGACCACGGCCCTCGCGGGGGGGCAGTGCACCTTGTCCTGGTATCGCGCCCAGGCGATTCGCACGGCCTTGACGGGGAATGCCCGCCCGAGGTCCTGCTGCCACCACGCCCCTTTGTCGCGGTTCTGGACGGTTTGCCAGTAGTTACCGTTCTCGTCGCTGACACCATCCGCGGCCTGAGCGGCGCCGTAGCCCGGCCCCCACTCGCTCGACGCCGTCTCGCCGGCAATGGCTTGCATGCCGACGATGAGGGCGAGCGCGCCTGTGATGATCCCCTTCAGCATGCGGGGTCTTCCGGCGTCTTGTCAGGATAGGGGCAGAGGGCGTTGACGACGCACCGCGGGCACTCGGGCTTGCGGGCGTAGCAGCAGCGCCGGCCGTGAAACGTCATGAGGTGCGAGAAAAGCGTCCAGTCCTTCCGCAGCACGGCCTCTGCAAGCTCCTTCTCGATCTTCTCGGCGTACTTCTTCTCCACGTTGTGCGGGTCGGCCAGGCCCAGGCGGCCGGCCACACGGATCATATGCGTGTCCACGATGATGCCCGGCACGCCGAAACAGTTGGCGAGCACCACGTTGGCCGTCTTGCGCCCGACGCCCGGCAGGTTCGAGAGCACCTCCATCTCGGCGGGCACCTGGCCCCCATGCTTCTCGACGAGTTCCTTACAGCAGGCGACGATGGCACGGGCCTTGTTGCGAAACGTGCCGCACGAGCGGATCATCCCCTCAAGTTCCTCGATGGGCGCGGCGGCGAAGTCGGTGGCGGACTTGAACCGCGCAAAGAGCGCGGGCGTCGTCTTATTCACCCGCTCGTCCGTGCACTGCGCGGCCAGAATCGTCGCCACAAGCAATTCGAGCGGATTGGTGTGGTCGAGCAGACACCGCGCGTCGGGATACGCCTTGCCCAGCTTGGCGATGACCTTCTTGACCCGGGCCTTCTTGTCGGCGAGCGGTTCCATTGGCTTCTCCCTTCGCTATGCTCTGTATCTGCCGCATCATGATCCTGCGCCCCAGGTCTTCGCGGCTGGTCGTGCGTCTGGCGCGCCCGGCCACGCTCACCTTGTCGGCACCTGCATTCTATATTGGCGACCGGGGGGCGTCAACAGCAAGCACTGGGTAATGGAGCATGGCCCCCAACCCTGGTGGGTGACGTCGGACATCTCAGCTCCGAAGGAGCGTACTATGATAGCCCAGGGCAACGCCCTGATCTTTGCCCACATCTTCTTGGGGCTGGGGTTTAGCCCCCGAATGGGGGCGTTTGAGCCGTAGCCCAGGGCGACCGAAGGGAGCCCTGGGAGAAGGCCCCCCCAGCGTAGAGCCCCCGAAGCGGGGCGGTTCAATGGGCGTGAAACGCCCCCTTCGGGGGCTTGGATGGGGGGGGACGCCCGATCCCAGGGCTCCCTGCGGTCGCCCTGGGCTACGGCTGGCTCGCCCGCATTCGCGGGCTACGGCGGCCGGAGATGTGGGCAAAGATGAGAGCGTTACCCTGGGCTGTCATAGTACGCCCCATAGGGGCTGAGAACAGGAGTACCGGGATTTGGGGCCATACTCCTCCTTCCGGGCGTGTTGCCCAAGAAGAGCCGAGGAGAGCCGCAAGCGGGACGCTTGGGGCTGCATTGCAGCCGGGCCACGTTGCCATGCAGCCTAGGTGCCGGTAGCGGAGTCACATGAGTAGTGCGGTGCCACTTCGATGCGGCGAGGCACCCTTGCCCAGACTGCACAGCAACGGTCCGGAACCCTTCGAGACAGAGGAAAACGGCGATGAGGAACCGATTGGGCGCGGCAGCGTGCAGCGTGGCGATGCTGGCGGCGGGGCTGGGCCTGGCGGGGAGCCGGAAGGAGGTGCAGCTCGATGCCAAGGATGTGGCGCTCCCCGACCTGTTGGCGCTTCTGGCGGCTCAGGGCGGGCCAACGCTGACGGCGCACCCGGACGTGGCGCAAGAGAAGGTGACGTTTGCGGCCAAGGCCATGTCGGGCTGGGCAGCGGCGCGCTGGCTCTGTCGCACGGCCAACCTGATCATAGCCGAGGGGAAAGGGGGACGGCTGGTGCTCGGGCGACCGACGCTCGAGCCGTCGGTAGATAGGGACTATTCGGTGGCCAAGGCGGCGCCGACGCAGGAAGCGGCGGACGCCATCGTGAACTTCGTGAAGAAGGCGTTCTTCGAGCTGCACCCGATCCGCTCGAAGGGGGAGGATGGGACGGCGCAGCCCGCGTTCGAGGCCGTGTGCGAGAAGGGCAAGCTCAAGGTCTCGGCCCCGCCCATCGTGCAGCGCGAGGTGGCGACCCTGCTGCGCGCCATCCTCAAGGTGCAGCCGAAGCGGGGGTTCGAGGACGTGCGGGTCTCCTACGAGGCGCATGAGATCGGCTTCCTGGGCTTCCGGCAGTCGGCCCAGCCGCCCAGCATCGTGGGCGAGGTGACGGTGAGCGCCGCGGATGTTCCCGGCCCTGAGGCGGCCTGGGCGTTGACCTCGGCGGCGAAGGTCAGCTTCTACGCGGACCCGTGGGACGAGGGGCTGAAGAAGGCGAAGGTGACGTTGCAGGCGGAGAAGCGGCCGCTGAAGGAGGTGGCGGAGGGCCTGGCCAAGCAGCTCGGGGCCGAGCTGTGCTGGCACGACGACGCGTGGGTATTCGCCCGCAGGGAGCGGCGTCATCTCTTCGATGGCCTGCTGGCCCGGGCCTACAACACGTCGGGCGGCGGCTGGCGCGGGCGATTCTTCCGCGAGGGAATGAAGGGGCTGGGCGACTGGCCGAGGGTTCTGCCCTACACAGTCGAGCGCGCGGACGACCTGCTGCTTATCTGCGGTCCGCCCGAGGCGCATAAGCCGGTCGAGGACTTCGTGAAGGCCCCCGTGGAGGACGACGGCCCCCCTCGGCACAGGCCGGGGTTCAGGCCGGGTGGGCCCAAGGGCCGCTGAGGTGTGCGGCGCCGCACACCGACCAGCGTTCCACGTGTAACGCGGGGGTCGCGGGGAGAGGCTCCCTGCCTGCCTAAGTACCGCGCCGGCAAGGACTAAGAGAGTACCCCAGAACCGACGCGGTCTGCGACGCCCAGGGGCAGCCACAGGTACGCGTTTGGCTAGACGGGCTCTTCCCCCTCCCCCTTGGGGGGCGGGTGCCCGCTAGCGGGCGCGGGGTGAGGGTGCCTTCCGGTAAATAGCTTTCAGCGATTCGGCTCATTGGGGTAAGGACTGCCTGAAGGCAGGACTCCAAACGAGCCGCTCTCCCGGTTCGGAGTCCTGCCTTTAGGCAGTCTTGTCCCGTCTGAAGGCGCCGCCGAATCGCTGAAAGCTATTCGGACTGGCAAGGGCACAAGCACCCTCACCCCCACCCTCTCCCCGAGGGAGAGGGGGCAAGCGCTCGCCCAGCCAAACAGCTACAGCCAGAGGGGTCGCCCCTACACGGGCTGCGCATGATGCCTGCTTTCCGTACTGGGAACTACTTGCCGGGCGGGGGCATGACCTCGAGTGGCGCGTTCTTGGCGCAGCGGAAGCCGACGTTGGCGGCCCGGCCCGATGGCGCCATCGGCCGGCGGTTATAGGAGTGCAGGCTCTCGGCATTGAGGTTCCACGCGCCGCCCTTCGTCACGCGCTCCGTGCCGTTTGGCGGCCCCACAGGGTCCGTGAGCCTGGGCTCGACGGGCGGCGGGCCGAACCAGTCGGCGCACCACTCGGCGGCGTTGCCGGCCATGTCCAGGCACCCGCAAGGGCTGGCGTCCGAGGGGAACTTGCCGACGGGGGCCGTGTACCGGAAGCCATCGGCGCTCAGATAGGTTCCGAAGAAGCTGGCGCGGAAGGTGAAGCGCTCCTCGGGCGGCGCCGCGCCCCAGGGGTAGACGCGACCGTCGGTGCCCCGGGCCGCCTTCTCCCATTCCGCCTCGGTCGGCAGCCGCTTGTCCGCCCACTTCGCATAGGCATAGGCATCGAACCAGTCAACCCCAACCACCGGATGATTCGCCTTGGCCTCCCCGATGTCGGGGTTGGCCCAGGTGGAGGGCACGTGGGTCTTCTTCGTGGCTGGCTGGTCGGGGTGGCGCCAGGCGGCATCGCCCTCCTTCGCCACGGCGGCCAGGAACTTTGCGTACTGGGCGTTCGTCACCTCTAGGCGGTCCATGTAGAAGGGCTTCAGCGTCACCCGCTTCGCTTGACCTGGGTGCCCCATCACGAACTCGCCGCCCGGGACGAGGAGTAGGACGGAGCCATCGGTGGCATTGGGGAACTCTCTGGGCAGTGCCGCCTCGGCGGCGCGCTCCATCTGGGTCGGCACACGCTGAGGACGGAGGCAACTGAGGGAGAACATGCTCAGGGAGCAGGCGAGGGCACTGGCGAGCAGGCGGACACAACGGGCCATGTTCGCGGTCTCCACGGGGCGCGTCGGATGGGGCGTGGACAACGGTTGACAGGCTTCTTCTAGCATTTGGGTGGCGGCGCTGTCAAGCCCTTTTTCCGCTGACACGTCCGCAGTTTGCGCCTTCGGGCGGCCAGGTGCCTGTCCTCTCCGTGCTGAGGGAGGCCAAAGCGCTGACTTCGTCATCGCACTCCGTAATCCGCGCCCGTCCGGGAGGGGAGGAATGTGGAGTGCGGCATCGCAGATGCCGCTTTGAGTCGCAGCGAAGCGGCGGCACGGAGAAAGCCACGTCGCGCAGAGGCCCCTGCGGCGCGTTAGCACACCACACTGAGGCCCGCAGGCGCAAACTGGGGCCGCGTCAGCTTCCTCAGCGCGAAGTGTGCGGCGCCGCACACCCTGCCCGGCCCCCCTCGCCTGCGCCATCCTGGCCGCCTGCGCGTGGGGGCGCGAGCGGGCCCGTGGCGGCATCGCGGCCCCCGGCCGCAAGCAAAGGAACTTCGAACGTCGAACGAAGATGGGCTTTGTGTTCAACGTTGGAAGTTCGACGTTCGAAGTTCGACGAGGTGCGTGAAGTCCCCTGCGGCAAGAGGGGCACGGCCCGAGCGCCCGTAGGGCGTGGGCTACATTCCACCGCCTCCTTCGGAGGCTGAGTACAGCTCCCCACAAATAAGGGGACAACCCTCTGGTGGCCTATCGTTTTCCTCCCAAAGGGAGGGCAGGACTTAGCCGGCGGCTTCAGCCGCCGGATCCCGGCGGCGGAATCATGGCAAGTCCCGAAGGGACGACAGAGAGGCCACGGCCCCTGGCAGGCACGCGTTCTGCCGTCCCTTCGGGACTGGGCGGTGGT
>VGYV01000515.1 GCA_016872855.1 Planctomycetota bacterium | reverse complement strand
CCACAACACGCCCCGTTTGCTCTTGTGCACCAATTCCCAAAGCAGGCCCAACCCCCCGTGTTGTAGCAAACCCTTCTTCCTGATCCGCCCCAAGGTACTCCCTCTCCTCGCCATCTCGTTCCAAGCGAACCCTGGATGAACGGACCCGCCGATGTGCGCGTGGTACTGCACTTTCCGCCATTCCCGCACCACCGTGACGACCGCCTGATACGCAAGGTTGTCGTAGCGGAATCGACCGTCGTCTCTGTCAAGCTCGGATAAGAGGCAGGCCACGTGAATGGCTGCAGTGGCATCGAGCTTACTGTCGCGTTCGATCTTCCGGAGCAGATTGGGAACGCTCAATTCTTCCCAATCGGCCCTATGCGCCCTGATGAGCTCGGCGATCTGACCGACGACGCGCTTCTCGGCGCTCGATAACTGTACGCCCGTGATCTCAGAGGGGCCGCTCACAACCAGTAACTCGGAGAGACAGGGTTGAGGTCCCCTTCTCCGGCTAGTTCTTGATCCCATCGTGTGACCTCCTGCTCACCGGCCAACACGTCTCCCGGAACCACATCCGGCCCCGGCACATGAACTCGACGAGGGCGCCAAGGGCATCAGCCACTGCCCCTCCGAGCACACGCCCAGCAAAGTGCTCGGCGGCTCGCCGACTCATCTGCGGCTCCCTGCGATTTGGGCCGACGGGCCGACGGCCCGGCAGCCAGTATAGCAGCCATCCGCGGCGGGTCAAGACGGCTTGCCGCGGTCTACAACCGGTCGCAGGGGCCGGCCTGCGCGCGCTGGGCCGCCGTCCTTGCACACACCCGCCAGGCCGTTTGCCACGCGAGAATCCTCAGGCCTGCCCGCGGCTTCTCCCCATCGTGCGATTTCCCCAGGACTTACGACATCGCAAATCCTTGCAGAATAAGCACTTCCGCCGAGAAATGCCCTTGACGGATGCCGAACACTATGCCTATATGGTCAGTGCAAGTGGTTGTCAGCACAGGAGTTAGGGATGGCAAGAGAGCGGAGCCAAACTCTGACCGCCAGAGAGCTGAAGCCCCGCATCCAGCGCCTCTCCTGGGAGCGGCTGACCGAGATCTACCTCACCACCAAGAGCCAGGCTGTCCGCCGCATGGTCGACGCTGAGGCGAGGCGCTGCGGCTACAAGATGAGCGGCTTCATCCTGGCGCAGGGCCTCCGGCGCATGGTGGAGGCAGGAGACCCGAAATGACCGCCACGTGCCCAAAGTGCGGCGGCAAGCGGATCGAGATGTGGCTGTGCGACCGCGACGTCGGATGCACGGCCCAGCCCAGGTGCGAGGGCACTGCGTTGCGGCAGCCGCCCCTGCCGTTCGACGCCGGCTACCACGCCCACCGCCGCTGCCTCGACTGCGGGGCGGAGTGGGCATCCCTCGACCTGGGCCTCGACCCCTGAGGAGCAAGCGATGGACCTGCGCGATCTGAAATTCGGAGTCGAGGTGGAGACGGTTGGGAAGACGCGCCAGACCGTGGCCGAGGCCATCCGCACGGTCGTCGGCGGGGCCGTGCGCCACACCGGCTACCCCGCCAGCTACGACCCGTGGGAAGTGACCGACTCACGCGGCCGCACTTGGAAGGTCGTGGCCGACAGCTCGCTCACCTCGGTGCCGGGCCACCTCCGCGCCGAGGTCGTCAGCCCGGTGCTCACCTACCAGGACATCCCCGAACTACAAGAGGTGGTGCGGGCGGTCCGCGACCTCGCTGGCGCGCGGGTGGACGGCAACTGCGGCATCCACATCCACATAGATGCCGCGCCCTTCTACCCGGATGCGCTGGTTCAGCTGGCCAAGATCGTCTACAAGCAGGAGGAGTTGATCATCCGCGCTCTCGGCCTCACGGGGACCCGGCTCCAGCAGTACTGCAAGCCGATGCGCCAGGAGTTCATCCGCGCCCTCGAGCGCCAGAAGCCCAAAGACCGGGACCAGCTCAACCGCCTCTGGTACGGCTACCGCAACACCCATCCCATCCATTACGACCAGACCCGGTATCACCTTTTGAACCTCCACAGCGTTTGGTACCGCGGGACCATTGAGATCCGCGCCTTCGACGGGACGCTCCACGCCGGCAAGGTGAAGGCTTACGTCCAGTTCTGCCTGGCCCTGGCCGCCAAGGCTCTCAACGCCCGCGCAGCCTCGAGCAGGCAGCGGAAGGCCAACGGCCACAGCGACAAGTACGACTTCCGGGTCTTCGCCTTGCACCTCGGATTGATCGGCGACGAGTTCAAGACGTGTCGGAAACACCTGCTGGCCAACCTCGCCGGCAGCGCGGCGTGGAAGAACGGCCGGCCGACTGCTCCGCCCACCCCTGCGGCCGCCCCAGAGGTATCCGGCACAGCAGAGGAGACGCCCGCCGAGGACGCCGACCCTGCTGAAGGCGATGCCCCACAACTCCCCGGTGTCTTCTCCCGGTTCCTGACGTAAGGAGGCAGCTTATGCTCCGCATCACCACCAGAGACGGCGAGGCGTTCGAGGGCGAGACGGCCCTCGACCTCGTCCGCGCCATGAAGGGCGCCTCGATGTTCAGCGACGTGAAGGACGTGCTCCACTACGTCGCCGTCGTCCAGGAACGGCTCAAGGAGGTCGAGGGGATCGAGCTTGAGCTGGCCGGCGAGAAGCTCGACGACCGTTGCGAGTCGTTCCTCGGCGAGCTGGACCGCCTCGGCCTTGCGAAGCTCCAGCGGCTTTCCGGCGCCGATCTCGACCAGGTGGAGCGCATGGTGCGCGAGACGGCCAAGCTGCTCAACGCCGGCGACCTGCCCGGCGCGTGGAAGTTCCTGCGTCCCAAGCTGCGCCTGACGCCAGATGAACTGGCGGAACTGGACCATCGCCTGGCACTCGACGAGAAGAAGGAGGACTGAGATGCCCAAAGTGAAAGTACCCAAAGCCGTGCTCGACGGCTTGGAGGCCGTCCGGCGATCTGGACTCACGAACATGCTGGATCGGCCCGTGGTCGCCCAGCTTGCGGAGGAGTTCGGCTTCGAGGAAGCGGCCCGCTGGATCAAGACTCACCGTCGGGAATTTGCGGCCGGCATCTTCCACGGCTTCGCCGCCAGAGAGGAGAAGAAGTAGCATGTGCGGACTCGCGGGCGTCATCCTCGGCCGCAAGCGCCGGCAGCCACACGAACTGCTCGCCATTCGGAGCGCCTTCACCGGGCTGCTCCTGCTGAACCAGAGACGAGGGCATCACGCGACGGGGGTCGCCGTCCTCCGTAGGGATGGGTCGGCAGCCGTGTTCAAGCGCCCTGTCACAGCGAGCAACCTGATCCAGGCCGACGACTACTGGCAGGCGCTTCGGCTCGACGACTCGGTGACCGTCATCCTCGGCCACACCCGCTTCAGGACACGGGGCAGCGAGAGGAACAACTCGAACAATCATCCCTTGGTGGTGGGGCCGAGCGCAGAGGCCGCGGGGGGCGCGCCGAACGCACGGAGCGTCATCTACGGAACCCACAACGGCACAGTCCTGAACGCCGACGAACTCTTCCGCAAGTTCCGCCTGCCGCGTGCCGCCGAGGTAGACAGCGAGATTCTGTTCCGCATGGTGCGCCGCGCCAAGAATGATGCGGAGTTCAAGTCCATGCTAGCCCTCTGCGTGGGGTCGACCTCGGCGGCGTGGGTCCGCGGGGACAAGCCCGAAAGGCTGCGGCTCCTCAAGGGCGACATGCCGCTCGACGCGGCCTACGCGCCGCGCCTCGACGCCGTCTTCTACGCCAGTGAAGCCTGGATGCTCCGCTCCGTCCTCGCCCGGCAGGCGCACTGGGTCATCGGCCTCGACGCCTTCACGCTCTCGACCTTCGACGCCAGCAGCCTTCTCGACTTCACCCAGCAGGATGTGTTCTTCCTCTCCCCCAGCGCGATGCTCGCGTCCACGCCATGAGGAATCTACGCCATGTTTTCCTTGACTTCTCGTCGCCCCGATGCCCCTATGTTCACGACAGCCGTGGTCGAGCGGCCGCCAACGTGGCGGCCCACCACGCAGGCCAGGGCACAACGAACCGAAAGGAGGTCGCCATGCCCAGCCAGTTGACCCTGAAGGACGCCGCACCGCAGTACCTGGAGCACCTGCGGGCGGCAGGCAAGAACGAGCACACGGTCAAGACCTACGGAAGGGCGCTCGAGGTCGTCGCCGGCTTCTTCGGCGAGGCCAAGGCCCTCAAGGCGCTCCGGCCCGCCGACGTCGGCCGGTTCCTCAAGAGCGACGCGCTCCTCAAGAAGCCCTCCGGCAAGCCCAGGGCGACGCCGACGACCGACCAGATCACCCGCGTGCTCCGCATGCTCCTCGAATGGGCGCAGGCCCAGGGCCATGTCGCCGCCGTCGCCTTCCCCCAGGACGCACTGCCCAAGCGCCGACGCCGACAGCCGGCGCAGCCGCAGGAGACCACCCCGCAGGAGACGCCGCCCGCGAACTGAACCTGTCTGGCCCTTCCTCTTGCCGCACCGCCCTCGGCTCCCACGCCTGGGGCGGTGCCTCTTCGGGCAGAGAGGGACCACAGCACAGCGACCGAGAAGGAACAGAAGGCACAGAGCCGCCCAGGCCGAAGAGATCTGCCGCGGCCCCCACGAACCCCGCGGCGTAACTCCTTGCCCCCCGCGACCCTGTGGCACCGCCCCCGCGGGCGACCCTCGCGACACCCTCGCACACACCCCCGACACTACCGCAGAAGAAGAACACCCCCTCAACCGGGGGACGGCCAGGCGACGCCCGCGGAGTATAGCGAATGTAGGCCCTGGTCCTCGCCCATCCGCGGCCACAGGCGACCCCCGGCGGCCCAGGGGGCGACCCCGCGCGCCCGTTCGACCCAGGTTGCCAGCGCGAGCAGACAGGCGGCCCCTGGGCCAACGTTCGCGCGCACTGCTCCCGGCAGGCCACTGTGGCCGCCGGCCGCGAAACTGCCGCACCTATTGGTTTACAGCTCTCGGCGCTGCACCCTCCCGCTCCGCCTGGTTCCCGCCTGGCACCCAGCAGGGAGGCGTCTCTCGCTCTATCCCCTTGTCAGACAATGGCTTGCAGGCGGCACCGGCGTTGAGCGCCTACCCAGAGCGCCACTTCCCCCACTGACCCGTGGCGCCGAAACACCGGCCCGGCATTACTTCCGCTGCCATCGAACCACCCCTGCTCGAGGCGCGTCCGCGCGCATCGGCGCGCTCGCGGCTGACACGGCCGAACCCCACGAGGGCAAGCCGACCCCCGATATGCGGCGACGTAAGTGGCTGGCCCGCAATCGGATGCGTAGCGCCTACGGCAGCGGTCTCGGCCCCGCCATGCTGTAAACCAGTGGGTGAGTCGTTTCGGGCACTGAAAAGTGGCTCCCCGACGAGGACTCGAACCTCCCAGGGAAGAGAGCGAGGGAAACGTTGAGCCAGGTCGCGCGGCCACAGGACACCACACACTCCCCCCGCCGGCTCGAATGGCCGCTGGACCCCGGAGACAAGGAAGGCCAGAGCAGTGAAGCCCTGGCGCCCAAACCCGGGCCGGGCAGCGTTCCCCGCGTCGCTCGACTCATGGCCCTCGCGATCCACTTCGAGGGCCTCCTCCGGCGTGGCGAAGCCCCGGACTACGCTGCCCTCGCCCGTGTGGGCCAAGTGACCCGTGCCCGCATGAGCCAGATCATGGGCCTCCTTGGCCTTGCCCCCGACATCCAGGAGGCCCTCCTGTTCCTCCCCCGCACGCAGAAGGGCCGCGACCCCATCACCGAGCGCGACCTCCGCCCCATTGCCGCTGAGCCGGACTGGGGCCTTCAGCGCGAGGCCTGGCGCCGGCTCTTGGTGTGATGAGGCAGTGGCCTGGGGACCGGTAGCCAGTGCCGGGTGAGGGCCTCTTGTCGCGCGAGCGTCGCACACGGGCTTCGGCCAGAGAAGGGCCAGAGCAGAGCGGGTGCAGGGAGGCCCACTGCCGCTGCTGCTGAGCCGCCATCCTCGTGGTCCGGGACCGCACGCAACGTCGCGCCCTACTCTGTGGCCGCGCGCTTCGCCCAAGGACCGGGCGCTGCCCAAGCTGCCTCGAAGCCCCGACCTGCGCGAATCGCTTCCACAACCGGCA
>VGYV01000514.1 GCA_016872855.1 Planctomycetota bacterium | reverse complement strand
GCGATCCAGCGCCGGCACAGGTGTATTTCGGCGTAAGTCCTTGCCATGCCTATGCTGAGGGAGGTAGAAGGGTTCCTCGGCTTGGCGCCCCCCTTGTGGGCACCCACAAGAAAGCCCGGAGAGCCTTTCATTTGGATGGTGAGGGCTTCCTGTTTGAGGAGCACGAGCATGCCAGCAGAGGCGACACTGTTGTTCTATCGCTGAAGAAGGACGGCCTCATTGAGATCTACTACGAGGCCCCCCGGGGCACCCCGTGGGAGGGCATGTCCAAGCGGATACGCGAGGCGAAGAAGACCTCTGTGTCCTCGAAGAACTGAGGCGCCAGTTCGGGGCGCCACATGCGACTGGGTCGAGTGGCGAGCCGGGTGTAGGTGGCGCGGCACGCTTGACCTACTGCTCACGATCCACTATGCTCTCCGTGTACGCGAAAGGAGACGCCCTATGGTATTCCACATGACCCTCGAGCGAGCCGAAGACGGCTGGATCGTGGCGCGGTGCCCCGCTCTTCCAGGCTGCGTCTCGCAGGGCAAGACTGAGGAAGAGGCCAGGGAGAACATCAAGGAAGCGATCACGGCCTGGCTCTGGGCCGAAAACCAGAAGGCAGAGGAAGTGACAACGGGAGGATAGCCATGGCCTCTCCCTGCCTCGGTGCATGGCTGCTTCTTGCGTGTACGCTCGTAGTCTGTGCCGTGCAGATGGCCGCGGGCGAAGACCAGGTTAACTCGCTCGGCATGCGGATGCGGCGGATCGAGGCGGGCTCGTTCACAATGGGGGAGACAAACCCCGTTCCCGCCCGGCTCGGCGGGCCGCGGCATCTGCCACACGGCGATTGGGATGAGCGCCCTGCCCACAAGGTCACGCTCACCAAGCCTTTCTACCTTGCCGAGACGGAAGTCACGGTCGAGCAGTTCCGGCAGTTCCTGCCCGACTACAAGGGCGGTGACCAGGATGGCTTCGCCGCCGGCGTGAGCTGGCACGATGCCGTGGCCTTCTGCGAGTGGCTCAGCAAGAAGGAGGGCAAGCCCTACCGCCTGCCCACCGAGGCCGAATGGGAGTATGCCTGCCGTGCGGGAACCACGACGCTTTTCTCCTCGGGCGACGACTTGCCAAGGCCTGGCGAACCGAATGCCTGGGCATTGAAGAACATGCACACGGGCGTGCTGGAGTGGTGTCTCGACTGGCACGGCGAGTATCCCGACGATGACCAGGTTGACCCCGTCGGCCCCGAGACGGGCATCGCGCGCGTCGTGCGCGGCGGAGGCACCCAGGACACCAAGGCCGCCTACTATCGCCGCTCGGCGAACCGCGGCGGGATGATCCCAGGCTATCGCGGCCAGCACCCCATTGGCTTCCGCATTGTCCAGGCCCCCTTGCCCAACACGAAGCCGCTCAGGGTCGAGGCGCCATTCGTCCAGCAGTGCGTCCGCCAGAGCGTCGAGCACGTGACAAAGGGGCCGGACCCGAAGAAGCCGTATCTCCTCAAGCGCCCTATCTTACCCATTCCCCCCGAGAACGTGTCGGCGGATGCCATCCGTGCGGCGGGCCTCCACCCAGCCTTCCTGGGCCACAACCACAGCCCCGCGATGGAGGTCTGCCCCAACGGCGACGTGTTGGCCGTCTACTACACGTCGGTGGACGAGTACACGCCCGACGTGGCGCTTATGGCCGTGCGCCTGCGCTTCGGCGCCGACGAGTGGGACATGCCCAGCCTTCTCCTTGACCTGCCCGACGTGAATGACCACGCGCCGCTGCTCTGGAACGACGGCGGCGTGCTACACCTGTTCTGGGGCGGCCCGGGTACCTCAGGCGTCCCCTTCCGCTGGCGCTCCTCGAAGGATAGCGGAGCGACCTGGGACGAGGTGAAGTTCGCCGCCTTCGAGGGGCCGGTCGGCTCCCACTCCCCGCAGCCGATCAACACGGCGTTCCGCGGGCCGGACCGCACAATGTACGTGGCGAGCGACGGCGCGGGCGGCGAATCCGTCCTCTGGGCAAGCCGCAACGATGGCAAGACCTGGCACGATACGCGCGGCCGCACCCACGGCCGACACACGACCTTCGCGCTCCTCAAGGACGGCCGCATCCTGGGAATGGGCGGGAAGAACACCGACATTGACGGCTTCATGCCGAAGTCCGTCTCGCGCGATTGGGGGAGGACCTGGGAGCGGAGCAAGACGCCGTTCGCCGCCCTCGGCGCGAACCAGCGCCCGAGTCTGCTCCGCCTCGCCAGCGGCCGGCTCTTCTTCGCGGGCGACTTCCAGCACCGCAGCGGCCAGCAGCCCAAGGGCGTCACCGAGCGCGGGGCCTACGTCGCCCTCTCCGACGACGAGGGCGAGACATGGCACATCAAGAAACTCGCGGGCGCCCTCCCCCACGAGAGCGGCGGCCGCCAGGGCGACGCGACCGTCGGCTACTCCGTCGCCCGCCAGGCCCCCAACGGCGTCATACACCTCATCACCTCGATGAACCACCCCTCCCTTCACTTCGAGCTGAACGAGGCCTGGATTCTGAGCCACGAGGCCGACACTCCAGCGAGCGATGGCCGATACCTGCTCGAAGGCAAGCAAACGTGGGCCTACCCGAACGGCCCGAAGCAGTGGGAAGTCACCTACCACCTGGGCCGCAAGGTGGGCGAAGAAACGCATTGGACCAGCGAAGGGGTCAGGGACTGGAGCTGGCAACACCGAGAGGACAGAACGAGCGTGTGGATTCAGTGGTGGCCCGACGGGAAGAAGAAGGCGGAATCCACCTGGCGCAACCATCGCTGCGAAGGCACCGCCACGCGGTGGGACCGCTCGGGCAAGGTCGTGAGCCAGGTCGAGTTCGCCGACGGCGCACTCGTCGGGCAGCCACTCTCCCGTAAGTGGTCGGTGCAGCGGAACCTTCGGGCCGGCGACCTCATGTACGGCGACCGCACCTACACCTTCAAGGCAATCCCCGACCACCTTGCGGGCTGCGAGTGGATTCGCCCGGCAAACGACAGCAGCGACACAAGCTACAGCCCGACCGCGGTCTTCCAGGTGGCCGTGGAAGCCGAGGTCTTCATCGCCCACGACGACCGGGCGAAGCGGCCCGACTGGCTGAAGGCCTGGACGGAGGCGAAGGACAAACTCGTGGCCGCTTCGCCCTCCGACTTCTCCCACACCCTCTTTGTCCGACGGTTCAAGGCGGGCGAGGAGGTGTCGCTCGGCTGGAACGGCCAGGTCGGCCGGGCCGGCATGTACATCACCATCGTCAAGCCCGTGAGGCCCCTCGAGGGGCAATTGGCCATCCGCAATCTGAAGGTATCCGATGGCAAGAGCCTGCGGCCCGTGAGCGAGTGAAGGGAGAGGACGCAATGCCAACCTGGATGCTATGCCTGCTGGCCGTTGCCGTGGCCGTCTCCGCGGCGGAGACGCCGAACGAGAAGGAGTGGAAGAACTCCCTCGGCATGCGGCTCGCCCGCATCGAGCCGGGCCGGTTCCTCATGGGCGTAGGCAACACACCTCTGCCGAAGGAACTCGCCGGCCAGCCGTGGCGGCAGGATGGCGACCCCGATGAGCAGCCCGCCCACATGGTCACTATCACAAGGCCCTTCTACATGGGCGTGACCGAGGTGACGAATGCGCAGTACGAGCAGTTCGACCCCAAGCACAAGGCGCTCCGCGGCAAGATGGGCTTCTCGAAGGATGATGACGAGGCAGTGGTCTTCGTGAGCTGGCACGACGCCGTGGCCTTCTGCGAGTGGCTCTCGAAGAAGGAGGGCCTGCCCTATCGCCTGCCCGCGGAGGCCGAATGGGAATACGCCTGCCGCGCGGGCACCGAAACGCACTTCCACACGGGCGACACGCTGCCCAAAGAGTTCCACAAGAACGCCGCGGAAAGTTGGTATCCTGACCCTCGCCGCCCGGCTGAAGGGCAGATCGTGCCCCTCCACGTCGGCAAGACCCCGCCCAATGCCTGGGGCCTTTTCGATATGCACGGGAACGTCGAGGAGTGGTGCCTCGACTGGTACGGGCCATACCTGAAGTACGAACCGCACCTGCCCATCAGCATGTTGACCCTCGACGGCAAGAACGTGCCCCTGGACGCCCAGCATTGGCACGACCCGGTCGGCTACGCCGATGCCGATTTCAAGGTCACGCGCGGCGGCAGCCACTCGACCGAGCTGTACTACCTGCGCTCGGCCAACCGCAGCGCCACGCTGCCCGAGGACCGAAGCTGGCTCATCGGCTTCCGCGTGGTGATGGGCGAAATGCCCAAGGGCAAGCCGCTGCCTCCGCCCGAGAAGCCGCTCCACCAGCAGAACGTGAAGCAGGGGATTCCCGCCGACCTCGCCAAAGGCCCCGACCCCGACAAGCCATATTTCAGGGGTCCGCGGGTCTACGTGAAGATTCCGCCCAATTCAACTGGCCCGATGTTCTCGGCACACAACCACGACCCGGCCATCACGGACTGTCCGAACGGCGACCTGCTGGCCATCTGGTACTCGTGCGTCCGCGAGCCGGGGCGCGAGCTGGCGATCCTGGCGAGCCGCCTGCGCTACGGGGCCGACGAATGGGAGCCGGCTTCCGTCTTCTGGGATGCGCCTGACCGCAACGACCACGCCCCCGCCCTCTGGTTCGACGGCAAGGACACGCTCTACCACTTCAATGGCCTGTCGGCAGCGGCCACGTGGGGCAACACGGCAACGATCCTGCGGACGTCGAAGGACAGCGGGGCCACCTGGTCGAAGGCCCGCATTATCCTGCCCGAGCACCAGACGCGCCAGATGCCAGTCGAGTCGGTCTTCCGCACCCGCGAGGGCTGGATTCTGCTCCCCTGCGACGCCGTCAGCGTCGGCCAGGGCGGCACGGCCACCTACCTGAGCCGCGACAGCGGGCAGACATGGGAGGACCCAGGCGGCAAGGCCGCTGGCATCCACGCCGGCGTCGTGCAGCTCAAGGACGGTCGCCTGCTCGCCCTCGGCCGCGGCGACAACGTCGAGGGAAAGATGCCCAAGAGCGTCTCGTCCGATATGGGGAAGACGTGGACTTACAGCGCCAGCCCCTTCCCGCCGATCTCCAGCGGCCAGCGCCTCGTGCTCCTGCGGCTCCGCGAGGGGCCGCTCTTCTTCGCCTCGTTCGCCAAGTCCATCGAGGTCACGGATGCCTCGGGCAAGCCGCGGGCCGTCTCCGGCCTCTACACCGCGCTATCGCTCGACGAAGGAGAGACCTGGCAGGTGAGGCGCCTGGTGAGCGACGACGGCGAGCCCGAGCAGTTCGAGGGCTTCGATGGCCGTCTCTTCACGATGAGCGCCAGCGCGGCCGAGCCGAACGGCTATCTCTCCGTCTGCCAGGCCGCCAGCGGCCTCATCCACCTCATCAGCAGCCGGTCCCACTACGCCTTCAACCTCAAGTGGCTCACCACCCCACCGCCGGGCCTGTGATAACACGCAGGGCGTGCATGGCTGCACGCCCTGCATGCCATTCGCTCACATCAAACGGCCCCTCACGCCTTCCACAGGCCATGGAGGTTGCACCACTCGCGGGCAGTGACCTGTTCGGCGGCGATGGGGAACACCGCCTCGGGCTTGTCGGTCGGGGTGAGGAACTGGCGGTAGACCTTGCCGTCGGCGAGAAGCTCGATCCACTGGATGTAGTGGGCGGGGGTCATCGGGTGCGGCACGCTGCCGACCTTCACCTTGATGCCGCCCTCGACCCGCTCGATGACGGGCACGTGCTTCTCCCTCGCGGCGTCAACCGTGTTCTCCACGAAGAGCTTCATCGGCTCGCCGCAGCAGACCAGCTCGCCCGCGCCGCCCTCCAGCACCTCGATGATGTTCCCGCAAATGTCGCACTTGTACACTTCCAGCCGCTCGGCCATGGCATCGGCCTCCTTTCCGGAGTTGGCCAGCGAAGCCGCCCAAAACGGGCCGCCCATTCCTCCTATGATCGGGCAACGCCCGTTTCAAGTCAAGGACATTCCACCGTGGGGGTGCAGTAACGGATTTGTGCGCCGCCCGCCCTCGTTCGTAGTTCGGCGTTTACGCGGTTCCTCTGTCGGCCCTGGCAGCCCTGAAGACCGCCTGAAGGCCGAACTACAAAC
>VGYV01000513.1 GCA_016872855.1 Planctomycetota bacterium | reverse complement strand
GGACGACGAGGTGGCCTGCCGCCTGCGCATGTGGGTGGACTACAACGGCTCGGACCCCCCGGCGACGATCCCGAACGACCACGAGAAGCCGGCCTTCAACTTCGTCAACGCCGCCGGGGCGCCCATGATCCGCCTGAGCGGCGATGCCCACGGGACCATTGCCAGCCTGATCGCCTTCCGCCACACGGACAAGTTCCTCGCCGCCGGCACCTTTGGCCTCGCCGCGGGTCCCGCCTCCATGCCGGCCCGCTACGCCGGGTACTCCGGCAGCCTGGCCAGCGCGAAATACGCCGAGTACGTCTCCCCCGAAATCACCCTGAACACCACGGCAAGCGACCAGATCACGCTCGGCACGATCGCCTTCACCGGCTTCTTCCCCTGGATCAAGGAGACCGAGCGGTGGGGCGGCGCGAGCAGCAGCGCCGACTCCTACCCCATTCGCGTGGCGGCGCACTTCTCTGGAGATGCCTGGAGCCGGAACATACCGCACCAGACTGGCGCCCTCCTCGATGACCCCTCGCCCGACCCACGGCACGGCTACCCCTCGCTTCTCGGCGGCGGTCCGCTCGTCAAGACAGACAAGTCGCCCATCACCAAGACCGGCGCCTCCCTCAAACTCCAGTACAAGGTTCTCCTCAAGGTGGGCCACGGCGCTGATGCGGCCGACAACAAAACCGGCCTCCTCAAAGGCCGCCAGACCCCCGTCGTGGAGGACGTGACCGTCACCTACCTCGGCCCCGTGGTCTTCTACTACTGGAAGTAGCCCCTGACCCATCGCAGTCGCGCACCAGGGGCACGGCCCCCGAAGGGCCGTGCCCCTTTGCCTTTCCTGTGACCGCAACAGGGGCGGTTGCGGCTACACTGGAATTTCCGCGGGCCATCGTTTACAATAGCCAGCCGACAACTCAGGAGGGCGTGTTGCCCAAACCCTATTCAGGGGGTCAACCCCGCTCGGAGTCCCGCCTTTAGGCGGATTCGTGCGGGAGAGGACCGCCTGAAGGCGGGACTCCGAACGGGTTCACCGTTTGGGCAACGCGCCCAGGAAGGCCCCTGCACGTCCCCGAGGAGTCGTTCGATGAGCCGACCGCCCGCATCTGCCCTTCTCCTCGCCGCCCTGTGCGGAGCAGGCCTCGCCGGCGCGCCCGAGCCGCCCCCACCGAGAGAGGGCGAGGCGGTCGAACGCCTCCAGGCCTGGGCCGACAAGATTCTCTACCACGACGACACGGGCAAGTTCACCTTCACCGGCAAGGTCCTGGTCCTCAAGGGCGAGCTGCGCGTGGACTGCTCGGCGATGGAGGGCGCGGTGGACCCGAAGACCCGCGAGATCGTGAGAATCATTGCGACGGGCGACGTCAGCCTCTCGACGGTGGACACGATCAAGATCAGCCCCGGCGGCGAGCGGCCAGTGACCAAGAGCGAGGCGCCCGACGCCTGGCGGGCCACGTGCACGAAGGCCGACTACGACCTACGCGCGGGCAGAATCATCATGACTTCCGCCGAGGGCAAGCCGCGGCCCCAGCTCCGCCGCGCACAGGGCAACGGCGAGGCCGATACCATCATCTTCCTGCCCAACAAGGGCGAGTACGAGCTGATCGGCAACCCCGTCATCCGCGGCGAAATCCCCACAGGCCCCGCCAAGCCCCCCAAGCGCACCGTGGACCCCAAGGCCAAAGCCAAGGAAGAGCCCAAGGCGAAGGACACGCCGCCGCCGAAGCAGCCGTAGGGCGTGCATACATGCACGCGGGATGGTGAGAGTGGTGTGCAAGTATGCACACCCTACACGGCCAGCACCTTCACGACATTGGTCGCGCCGGGTAGCGGCGTGGCGCCGCCCACGAGGACGATGGCTTGGCCCCTCTCGACCACGCGGAGGCCCAAGAGGCGGCGCTGCGCCCCTGCGACGAGGGCATCGGTGGAGCCAGCCATCGGCGCGGCGTGGGCCTCGACCCCCCACACGAGGGCCAGCCGCCGGCGGTTGGCCGCCACGGGGCAGAACGCGTGGATGGGGCAGGCGGGCCGCCTCTGGGCCACGAGCCGCGCCGTGGCGCCCGAGATGGTGAAGACCACGATGGCCGAGGCCCGCACGTCCTCCGCCGCCCTCACCGCTGCGTCCGCCACGGCCGCGGGGATGGGTAGCGCCTCCCAGTGGGCGAGGGCCGAGCGGTCGGGGCGGAACACGGTTTCGGCTGCCATCGCGATCCGTGTCATCATCGCCACAGCCTCCACCGGGTAGCGGCCCACAGAGGTCTCGGCGGAGAGCATCACCGCGTCCGCGCCGTCGAAGATTGCGTTCGCCACGTCCGAGGCCTCGGCCCGCGTGGGACGCGGGTTGCGGACCATGGACTCGAGCATCTGGGTGGCCACGATGACGGGCTTGCCGCGGCGGTTGGCCTCGCGGATGATGCGTTTCTGGAGCACCGGCACCTGCTCGGGCGGCATCTCCACCCCCAGGTCCCCGCGGGCCACCATCACGCCGTCCGAAGCCTTCAGGATCGCCGACAGGTCGTCCACCGCCTCCGGCTGCTCGATCTTGGCGATGACCGGCGTGTCGGCCCCGTGGCGGCGGATGAGGCGTTTCACCGCCAACACGTCCGTCGCCCTGCGGACGAACGACATGGCCACCGCGTCCACCCCCTGCTTCAGCCCGAACGCCAGGTCCTCGCGGTCCTTCCGCGTCATCGCGGGCGCGCTCACGAGCACCCCGGGCAGGTTGATCCCCTTGTGCTCGCCCAGCGGCCCGCCCACGACCACCTCGCAGGTCACGCTGTCCTTCCCCTTCGATAGCACCCGCAGCTCCAGCAGACCGTCGTCCAGCAGAATCCTGTCGCCGGGCTTCACGTCCCTCGGCAGCGCGCGGTAGGAGGTCGAGACGCATTCGGCGTTCCCGACGATGGGCCTCGTGGTAATCGTGAGGCGGCCGCAAGGCTTGAGCGGCACGGGTCCGCCCCCCTCGAGGCGGCCGGTGCGTATCTTCGGCCCCTGAAGGTCCTGGAGGATGCACACATTGGCCCGCAACCGCTCGGCGATGCGGCGGATCCCCCTGATCCGCCCCCCGTGCTCCGCGTGGGTGCCGTGGGAGAAGTTCAGCCGGAACACGTCCACGCCCGCCTCGAGCAACTGGCGCAGCCGCTCGGGTGAACTGGTCGCCGGCCCCAGCGTCGCAACTATCCTCGTTCGCATCGGTCAATCGTCTCCTGCCTATCAGCATGGAGTTCCTGTTGCGGAAAGCCAGGACTGGCTAAAGCCAGGACTCCGAACAGGGGAAGAACCCGCTTGGAGTCCTGCCTTCAGGCAGTCCTTCCGGCACGGGTCGCCTGTGGCCCCACAGGAGAAGGCTCTCCGCAACAGGAACCATGTGGTGCATACAACCCCCGATTATAGGTGGGCCGGCCATGCCCCGCAACCGAGCTTGAGGCCCGGCGGAAGAGAGGATAGAATCACTCGCCGATGTTTGACCCCTCAACCCGACGCAACGGGAGTTCGCAGTGTGGCCTTCAGGTCGGAGGAGCTCCGAGCTTCGAGCGGCGAGCCAAGAGCCTGGAGCAAGAGCAGAGAGCGCCTTTCCTCTTCCTGGCTCGGCGCTCGCGGCTCGTGGCTCGTGGCTGCCAGCATACGGGCTGAAGCCCGCACTACGGACCGTCCGCCTCGCGGTTGCGTTGCTGGCCTGCGCGCTGGCGGAGGCAGGCGAAGGAGATGCTGGCATGGCGAAACCAGAGAAGCTGTTCGAGACGCGGCGTTCAGCAGGCTGGACGGCAGAGATCGAGGTGTTCGCCGCCCGCCGCGCGGCCGAGCGCGTGAGCCGCCTCCTCTACGGCAAGTTCTGCGAGCACCTCGGCAGCAACATCTACAACGGCATCTGGGCACAGGTGCTCCGCAACCCCGGCTTCGAGCCGTGGCGCCTCTTCGGCAACGACGCCCAGATCGCCCACAAGGTGGCGGGGCTGGAACGCGAGTTCCAGGTGAAGGGCCTCGCGGCCAGCCAGAAGCGCGGCGTCGCCTTCCCCTGGGCCCCCTGCGGCCAGGGCGAAGCCACGTTCGAGCAGGACAAGCAGGAGCCGTTCAACTCCGAGACCTCGCAGCGCATCGAGGTCACCAGCCTGCCGAAGGACGCCACCGCGGGCGTCGCCCAGCCGCTCTGCCTGCCCCTCCACCGCACGCGCGACTATGAGTTCCGCATCGCGTTCCGCGGCAGGAGAGGCGGCGAGGACCTCGTCGTGGCGCTCCGCCGCGGGACACCAGACGGCGAACGGCTGGACGGCGTGATCTTCCGCGAATTGCCGAACCGGTGGCTGAGATCGAAGGCCCGCCTGGTGATCCCCGAGGGGCGCTACGAGCGAGGCGAGGTGTTCTTCCTCACCATCGCACTGCCCTCCCCTGGCACGGTGTGGCTCGACGAGGCCGAGTTGTTCCCAGCCGACCACGTTGGTGGGTTCGACCCCGACGCGGTGCGCCTGTGGCGCGAGGGCCGCCTGCCCATCCTTCGCTACCCCGGCGGCAACTTCGCCTCGGGCTACCACTGGCAGGACGGCGTCGGCCCCCGCGAGAAGCGGCGGACCACGTTCAACCGCGCCTGGAACCAGCCCGAGCCGAACCACGTGGGCACCGACGAGTTCATGGCCTACTGCCGGGCCGTCGGCTGCGAGCCGTTCATCTGCGTCAACGCCGGCGACGGCACGCCCGAGGAAGCCGCCGCCTGGGTCGAGTACTGCAACGGGGCGCCCACCACCCGCTACGGGCGCCTGCGCGCCGACAACGGCCACCCCGAGCCCTACGGCGTCCGCGTGTGGCAGGTCGGCAACGAAATCTGGGGCAACTGGCAGATCGGCCACTGCTCCCGCGAGGAGTACGCCGAGCGCTACGAACGCTTCCACAAGGCGATGAAAGCCGCCGACCCCACCATCCACATCATCGCCTGCGGCCAGGACCTCAACTGGAACGAGCCACTCGTCACGCGGAAGGGCAAGCTCGTCGAGTCGGTCTCCATCCACAGCCTCATGGGCGGGGGCCTGCGGAACACCAACGATGCGCTCGGCGCCTTCGAGTCGCTCATGGCCTACCCGACCGCGTACGAGGCGGTGCTCGACGCCCTGAGAAAGCAAATGGCGCCCCACGTGGCGAAGCCCACGATTGCCATCACCGAACTCCAGCTCTTCACCAACCAGCCGCAGTTGCCGAACAACTCCGAGATTGCCGAGGCCCTTTTCCTCGCCGGCATCATCCACACGGCGATTCGCACGGGCGGCCTCGTCGAGCTGATCACCCACACGGCCAACATGAACCACGGCGGCGGCCTCCGGAAGAACCGCGAGATCGTCTACCCGAACCCCGTCTACTTCACCAGCAAGCTCTACGCCACGCAGCCGGGCGTGTGGCCCGTGGGCATCCGCGTGACGACGCCCACGGCCGACGTGCCGGCCCGCGGCGGCCTCCCCGCCGTGCCGCAATCGCCCTACCTCGACGCCATCGCCCTCCTCGCCGAGGCGGGCGACGCCCTGGTGCTCCTGGTGGTCAACCGCCACCCCGACAAGGCCATCCCGGCGACGATTCGCCTCAACGCCTTCGCCGCACGGCCCGAGGCGGGCGTCCAGACCATTCGCGGCACGGGCTACCGCGACCGCAACACGTGGCAGGAGCCCGAGCGCGTCCGCCTGCACGACGAGACCCGCCGCCTCGGGGGCCAGCCCTTCTCCTTCGACCCCTGCTCCGTCACCGCGCTCACCTTCCGCAAGGCGCCCTGACGCATCCCACGGAGAACCGTATGTCGAAGAAGCACCACGCGAAGAAGCCAGGTTGGCCCGTCGGCCACGAGGCGGCCGCCCCGCGAGGCCAGCACGAGGCCATCCGCCGCATCGCCCGCCGCCTCGCAACCCAAAGCGTCCCCGACGAAGAGTTCGCCCGCTATATGGACCGCTTGGGCAAGATGCTGCGGGACTGGCGTGAGTTCCGCCTCATCCGCCCCGACATGCTGGTGCTCCAACGCGCGCTCCGAAGCCTGCCCGAGGACGAGTTCCATGCGCTCCTGGACCCCGCCAAGGGGCAGCGCCGTTCCCGGCGGGCGCGGGCGC
>VGYV01000512.1 GCA_016872855.1 Planctomycetota bacterium | reverse complement strand
GCCGACATCGTCCACAGCTTCCTCTACCACGCGAACATGGCGGCGCGGCTGGCCGCCGTCGGCACGGGGGCCATCGTCGTCTGCTCCGCCCGCGTGGCCGAGCGGTCGCGCCCGAGGCGTCTCAGGCTCGAATGCCTCACCCAGGGGCTGGTGGACGCCGAGGTCTGCGTGTCCAACGGCGTCCGCGACTTCTTCGCCAAGGGCGGCTTCCCGAAGGGCAAGCTGGTCGTCATCCCGAACGGCGTGGACGTGGCTCGGTTCGCGGGGCGGCAGCCGGCGTTCAAGGCCCGGCTGGGCCTCCCGCCCAGCGCCCCGCTCGTGACCAGCATCGGGCGCCTCCACGAGCAGAAGGGCGTCGAGTTCCTCGTCCGGGCCGCCGCCTCACTCCACCACTCGCGGCCCGACTGCCGCTTCATCCTCGTGGGCAAAGGCCCGCAGGAGGCCAGACTCCGCGCCGCCGCCAAGAGCCTTCACCTCGGCGAGGCGGTCACGTTTCTCGGCCACTGCGACGACGTGCCCTCCCTCCTGCGGGCCACCGACGTCTTCGTCCTCGCCTCCCTCTGGGAGGGGATGCCGAACGTGGTCCTCGAGGCGATGGCGACCGGCCTCCCCATCGTCGCCACCCGCGTGGAGGGCACGGTTGACCTCATCGAGCACGGCGAGACGGGCCTGCTGGTGATGCCGCGCGACGTTCCCGGCCTCGTCAGCGGCATTCAGCGGCTCCTTGATGAGCCTGCCTTCGCCCAGCGCCTCGGCGCCGCCGCCCAGGAGCGTGCCCGCGTCCACTTTCCCCTCGAAGCCATGGTCCGCCGCCACGAGGCCCTCTACGCCGACCTCCTGGCCCGCGCTCGCCGCTGAAGAGGTCGCTGCTCAGCGATGCCAGGCCGGGGCGAGGAAGCCGATCGCCTCCTCGAAGGTCGCCTTGCGCCGGAAGTCGGCGGGGTTGTAGGCGGGAACCGCTGGGTCGGGCTTGCTGGCCCAGTGCGGATGGTGCCGCCCGAAGTAGCTGCCGTAGTACTGGTAGTTGCTGTCAACCCACCGGCTCAACACCATCAGCTCCATCGCCGTGAGCATCTTGGAGTGGTCGTCCTTGGCGTTCTTGGGGTGCTTCGGGTCGGTCAGGACTGCCATCAGGGTGCTCTTGGCGCAGCCGAGGCTCCTGGGCGGCAGGTAGGCGCCGTTGTAGTTGCCGCGGTCGCCCTGGCGGAAGGATGTGAACTCGGCGATGATGGGGCCGGCGAGCTCCTTGCTGGCGAGCTCCTCGTAGGACGTGTTGTAGTACACCGTGAGCTCGCCGGTGAGCCTCAGCTTGCCGGCGGGGCCTGCCCCGAGCGAAGTCGAGGGGTCCTTGGCGCCGTGGCAGGAGACGCACTTCTTGTCGAGGATCGGCTGGACGTCGGTGGGGTAGTGAATGACCTGGCCTGCGAGGCCGTTGCCGCCGTTCTCCTTCAGGTCGCAGGGCTGGGGCTGGGGCATGCTGGGGGGGCGGCCGAGCGCGAGCGGCATCCCAGAGGGGCGCATGGCGGGGGGGCGGCCCCGCTCCCCGTGGCAGCCGACACACGAGCGGACCTCGCCTGGGGCGTAGTTCACATAGGTCCGCTCGCGCTGGATTTCCCTGAAGTCCTTGTCGAGGGCCTGGTAGAAGAGGCTGCGGCCGGCGGGGACGACGAAGTGGGCCGAGCCATCGGGCTCGACGGGGACGACGCCCCACTGGACGCGCGGCCAGAGGGCCGCCTTCCAACTCGAGCTGCTGAGCGAGTGCCCCCATCGCCGCCCGGTGGACCAGTAGCGCGGCAACACCTCGTTGACGCGGAGCCACTTGACCTCTCCCTGCTGGACACCGTCCATGCCCTGGTAGACGTTCTCCACGACGCAGAGTGCCTGGTTTGCGGCGGCATAGTGGGGGTCGCGCGCGGGCTCCAGCACCGGCGGCACCGTTCGAGGCGCCAGCGCCAGCGGGTGCCAGCACGAGAGCGCCGGGTCCGCGTGAACAAGGCGATGGGTGCCCTCGGTGTCAATCAGGTAGAGGGCATAGGCGTTCGGCACCGCCTTGTAGTGGTCGGCCGGCTTCACCTTGAAGGAGACGAGGAACCTGCGGTCGGTGACGGGATAGGGATTGGCGTAGAGGTGCCCCTTCCGGCCCTCGCCGTCGGAGGCGAACTTGCCCTCGGGCGTGAGGAAGCACCAGCCGGGCTCCGAGCGGCGCGGGATGAAGACGTGTGGCGTGATGTTGACGACAGGATAGCGGCCCTCGCCGCGGACGTAGCCAGGCTCGTTGGGGTCCGGGCCGCGCTCGCGCAGGCCCAGCCCGTAGTCCACGATGAGGACCGGGCCGAGGCAGCCGCCCTGGGGGAAGTGGCACGTGCCCACGCACACGAAGCGGGTGTGGCTGCCGGGGAGCGGCATGGGGTACATGTAAATCGTCGTGTCGTCGTCGGCCAGGCCGTAGAGCTCCTGCGGACGGCTCCCGTCGGGGTTCATGGACCAGACGGTCTTGGCGACGCGCGCCCCCTTGTCCACGTACTCCCAGCGGTGGTACATCACGCGGCCGTCGTCGAGGGCGATGGGGCAGAACTCGCTGACGGGACTCCGCGTGAGCTGCTCGACGTTGCTGCCGTCCGGGTTCATCTTGTGGAGCGTGGGCGCCACGAGGTGGGAGGAGCCGCCGCACAGCACCGTGCACTCGGAACGGGTCGAGGAGAAGACGATCTTCCCGTCGGGCAGGTAGTTGGGGTGGATGTCGTCCGTGTGCCAGCCGCGGTTCCAGCGTGCCACCTTCTCCGCCTCGTCCTTCGGCGGGAAGGACACCTGGCGGAGTCCCTTGCCATCGGCGCCCACCTCCCAGATGCGGAAGCCCGCGCCGGGATTCTCGCGGAAGTCGAAGAGCACCCGCTTCGCGTCGAACGACAGGCTGATCTTCCCGATGAAGCCCTTGCCGCCGGGCAGGGCCGCCGCCGTCACGACCGCCCGCTCGGCCTTCGTCCGCAGATTGTAGATGTAGATGCCGTTCTCGGGAACGAACCTGTCGGGACTCGTCCCGTTATTGATGTCCGTGTAGTAGTGGTCCGAGGAATAGGGCTTGCGCTTGACAAAGACGATCTCCTCGAAGCCCAGCTCCTCCGGAGTCACAGGCGCCTGGGACATCACCGGTCCGCCGCCCGCCGTCACCGCGGCGGGCCAGGAGGGCAAGGCGAGAGCCAGAGCCGCCACCAGAAGTCTTGCTGCGCCGCGCATCACAGGTCTCCTCGTGTGAACGTGCCAGGCTGCTGAACCATAAGTGTATGCCCGCCCCGGCACAATGTCAAGTTGATCTGCCTTGCTCCTTCTGTGAGAATGGCTGTGCGTTAAGGAGCGACACCGTGCGATTGATCAGCGTGGTCGTGTTCGTTGCGAGCGTGGGATTGGCGTTCGGCGCTGCTGCCGTGGGGCCAGGCCTCGTGCTCGACGAGCGGGCGTACTTCCGCCAGCACCTGGTGTTCGGCCTCGAACGCATCTCGGCCAGGCCGCTGAAGGAGGAGGCCGAGAGGCACTTCCCCAAGGAGAGCCGCGGCCGCAGCGGACTCGAGCTCCTCGAGCGCTCGACGAAGAAGCTCCTGGAGGGACGCGGGATTGACTGGGGGAAGACCGACTGGCGCGACGTGGCCGTTTACCATTTCAGCCGCACCCAGTGCGGCACGGACGAGCGCGGGGCGATGATGATCCCTGCCGACTGGCCCGCGGCGGGATGGGCCGCCGCCGACTTCGACGACTCGGGCTGGACCTGGGGGCGGCTGGGGCGGCTGTCGTTCACCCGCCTCGGGGCGACCGCCTATGACTTCAACACCCTGATGATACGTGGAGCGTTCTTCCGCACCTGCTTCCTCGTGCCCGAGCCCGCCACGGCCGGGGAGTTGACCTTCAGGGTGAGCTTCCGCGGCGGGGCGCGCGTCCTGCTCAATGGCCAGGAGATCGCCCGAGCCCATCTTCCGGCCGGCGCGCTCGACGTGGAGTCCCACGCCGACGACTACCCGCTCGATGCCTACATCGCCCTCGATGACGAGGTCCCGACGGGGCGGAAGTACCAGGACGGGCTGGGCGACTTGCGTGTCGCCTGGGAGGAGGCGCCCGTCCACACCCGCAAGGAGGGCGCGGAGTACCGCCGCAACGGCGCCTACAACGACCAGTGCCTCACCGAGAAGGGCTGGCGGCGGGTCCAGACCCTCCGCGACCGTGTCATCGGTCCCCTGAAGCTCCCGCCGACCCTGCTCAGGAAGGGCGTCAACGTCCTCGCCATCGAGGCCCGCACCAGCCACTACCACCCCTTCATCCTGCCCACGGGCGGGGTGCGGCGCTGGGGGGCGCACGGCGGCTACGAGAACTACACCTGGGACCACTGCCGCCTCCTGCGGCTGGACCTGCGCGGCACGGAGGGGAAGCTGCCCTCGATGCTATCGCGCCCGCCGGGCGTGCAGGCCTGGGCCGCCGACATGCACACCCGCGTCTACACCCCCGACTACAACCCCGCGGGGCTTCCGAGCGGCGTCGTGCGGCTGGTCGGCGCGCGCAACGGCACCTACAGCGGCCAGATCGTCGTCGGCACCGACCGCGAGCTGACCGGTCTGGAGGCCTTCTGCGGGGGGCTGGCGGGGGACAGCATCGCAATGATCCCCGGCTCCGCGGTCCAGGTGCTCCCGATGCAGGGCCAGCCAATCTGGGCGCTGGAGTTCCTGGGCCACGATCGCTCGCTCGACCTGCGATTCAACCCTAAGGAACCCCGCCTGGCGGCCACGGGCGAGGTGGCCGCGGTCCGCTACCGCATCTACGAGGGCCTGCCAGCTAAGCCGCGCCACGAGATCGCGCCCAAGGTCATGGAGGTCTACGACCGCTTCAAGTTCTTCGACCACATCTCCGCTACATGGCCCGAGAGGGTGCCTGCCGACACCTGCCAGTCGCTCTGGGTCTATCTCCGCGTGCCGTCGGAGGCCGCTCCGGGCCTCTATAGGGGCACAATCACGGTGAGCGCCGACGACATCAACCCGATGGCCGTGCCGCTTGAGGCCGAGGTGGCCCCCTGGCGCGTGCCGGACCCGCTGGCGTTCCAGACCATCGTCGAGTCAGAGCAATCCCCCTACGCAATCGCCAAGCGCTACGAGGTGCCGCTCTGGTCGGACGAGCACTTCAAGCGGATGGAGGCGTCGTTCCGCCAGTTGGCGCGGCTTGGGGCCGACTGGCTCTTCGTGCCGGTGCTCCTGAACAGCGAGCTTGGGAACCGCGAGGATTCGCCCATCAAGTGGATTCGCGGCAAGCGCGGGGAGCTGCGCTTCGGCTTCGCAACGATGGACCGCTACCTCGACCTGGCGGCCAAGCACTGGGGCGTGCCGCGCGTCGTCTGCTTCCTCGTCATGCACGGCGTCTCCGCGCCGTCCAACCACGTCAAGCTCCTCGACGAGGCCACGGGCAAGGAGGAGCAGGTGGACGTAGGGCCGGGCCAGGACGCCGCGGTGCGCCGACCGCTCTGGCAGGCATTCACAACGGTGCTCCTGGAGCACATGAAGGCGCGGGGCATGGAACGCTCGGTCTACTGGGGCCACGTGTTCGACAACATCGCCGACCCCGAGCTCATCACGATCCTGCGCGAGTTCGCTCCTGGCGTCCACTGGTGCGCCGGGTCGCACGCTCGCCAGCCCGACGCGACCTTTCGCGCCACGGCGCGGGCCTACGGCAGCGACATCCTCGACCGCTCCTCGTGCGGCTGGAAGAACCCCTTCATCCACCTGCTCATGCCGCGGGCCTACGGCTCGGTGATATGCGTCGAGGGCACCAGCACGCCCTTCACCCATCGCGTGATGTGCGACAGGGCGCTCTACGCCGGCTTCAACGGCATCGGGCGGATGGGCGCCGACTACTTCGACAACACCTGGTTCGACGGCTTCAAGGGCCGCGAGTGGTATCTGGTGGGGCGCTCCTGCGTCCAGACCCTCTGGCCGGGCAAGGATGGGGCGGAGTCCTCCGCCCGCCACGAGACCATGCTCGAGGGCATCCAGGAGGCCGAGGCGCGCATCTTCCTCGAACAGTGCCTCGAGCGGGGCGTCCTCAAG
>VGYV01000511.1 GCA_016872855.1 Planctomycetota bacterium | reverse complement strand
TTGCCAGCATGTCTTCGGCGGCTGCCAGGTGCTGGTCGTAGCGCTTGTGGTCCAGCCAGTCGGCCTTGTTCACCCGCCAGGCCGTGGCGGGGTTGCCCTCGAGCTTCTCGAAGCGCCGCTTCTGCTCTTTCTTCGAGATGTGGAGGAAGAACTTCAGGATCACGTTCCCATCATCGGCCAGGAGGCGCTCGAACGACACGATATCCTCAAACGCCTGCTGGAGAGCCTGGCCCTTGACGCCGCCGTTGACTCGCTCGCCCAGGACACGCTGGTACCAAGAGCGGTCGAAGATGGCGATGCGGCCGCGGGCGGGCGTGCGGGGCCAGAAGCGCCAGAGGAAGGGGTGGAGGGCCTCCTCCTCGGTGGGCGCGAGCGTGCTGTAGACGTTGAACCCGCGGGGGTCCAGGGGGAGGATCAGCTCGTTGATGAGCGTGCCCTTGCCGGCCGCGCCCCAGCCCTGGAAGACGATGATGACGGGGACCTTGAGGTCCTTGACCTTTCGCTGGAGCGCGGCCAGCCGCAGGTCGAGGCCGTCTTTCGCCTTCTTGTAGTCGCCTTTGGACACCTTTCGCGACAGGTCGAGCTTCTCCAGCATTGGCCCGCTCCTTAGCGATGGGACGATTGGCCCGGTCCGACGCCGCCATCATAGCCGAGGACGGGAGCCAGTGTCAATCCGGCCAGGGCGCCGCTGACTAGCGTTCGCCAATGCAGTAGAGGTGGCTCTCGCCACGGATGTAGAGCCGGCTCCCGTCGAAGACGGGATTGCTGTAGGCGAGCGTCTCTTGTGGGTTGACGGGGAAGTCGCGGTGAACCTGGGTCTGAATCTGGTTCCGGGCAACCTGTCTGAACTGGCGGCCCGGCTCGAAGACCACGCAATTCCCCTGGTTGTCCATCGCGTAGATGTGCTTCCCGCCAAGGGTGGGGCTGGAGGCCACGCCGCAGGCGTTGTAGGTGAACATCGGCTTGAGGTCGAGCTGCTGGGAGTAGGCCACTGCCTTCGCCTTGACGTCAATCACGTGCAGGACGCCGTGGGAGTTGACCGAATAGATCAGCCCCTCGTGCAGGAGCGGCGAGGCATAGGTGCCCTCGCCCTTGACCCCCGCGAGCTGGGCAAGCTCGAACGCGGGCTCGAACGAATCGCCCTGGAGCTTCGTGAAGTCCTGCCGCAGCAGCCCCGAGAAGCCGTAGCCCGCCAGGTACAGAACGCCGTCCTGGAACACCGGGCCGTCTATGTTCCAATTCAGCTTATGCTTCCAAAGGAGCTGGCCATCGGAGAGCCGGACCACGTCGCCCTGTGGGGAGAAGACGACCTGGGTGCCGCGGACGGTGGCGTGGGACATCGAGACCATGCAGCCCTTCATCTCGCGCTGCTGCCAGGCGAGCGAGCCATCGGCGGCGTTGAGGGCGAACATGCCTTCGTAGACGATCCCGATGACCAGCTTGCCATCCACCAGCAGGGGCGAGCAGGGGTAGCGGTAGGGGCCTTCCCTGGCCTTCGGATCGCGGATCAACAGGTCCACCCGCTGGATCCACTTGCGATTGCCGTCGAGGTCGTAGCACGCCGCGACGCCGTGGGTGAACCAGACGTAGACCAGGCGGCCATCCGAGACGGGCGTGGGGGTCGTCCAGCCCACGATGGGCAGGTGGCTCACCTTGTGGCCCTCGACCTTCATCTCGTACTTCGCTTTGTCCACGCCCAGGAGCAGCTCGCGCATCTGCCTGCGGAGCGCCAGCCGCTCGGCGAAGGACTCTGTGGCCAGCAGCTTCTCGGCCAGCGGGGCAAGCTTCTCCTGTAAGACGGGGTTCCTGGCCCGCTCGGCCTCGGGCGTGGCATCGTAGAAGCCGTTCGAGCGCCGCCAGAGGACACGGCCGTCCAGCTTGTTGATGCAGACCAGTTCGTCGGGCTCGGAGCACACGAAGATGCGGTCGCCCACCACGATGGGCGAGGCGTTGCTCCGCTCCGTCAGCTTCGCCATCCATGCGATGTTCGTCTCTTCGTAGGCGGCGGACGGCTCTGCGGCCACCCGCAGGTGGATGGGGCCTGTGGCCTTGAAGAGCACGCGGTTCCAGCCCTTCGCCAGCTCAACCGGGACGCGTCGGGCGGCCACGCCGAAGGGCAGAGCCAGGTCCACGCTCCAGCCCCAACTGATGTTGTTCATCGCGTGAAGCGACACGCTTGGCTTCGGATTCTCATAGGCCACCTTCCCGTTCACCCATGCCTTGCACGCCCCCTGGTGGTCGAGCACAAAGGCCACTTTGCCCCCCATCTGCGAGTGCAGATAGACGTGGGCGTAGGCCGCCTGCCCCTTCTCCTTCAGCACCGTCTGAAGCGGGAGCCAGTCCATCAGCACGTTCCCGAAGTCCGCGCCCTCGCGGCGCATGGCCATTGGCGCCCAGGCCAGGCCGGCGAGCTTCGCCCCTTCGTCGGGCTGGGCCTCTGCCTCGTTGGGGATGAACTCGTGGTCGAGGGGCTTCTCGACTGGGGGGAACGGCCCGAGGACAAGCCAGTCGCGGGGGATGGCAAACTCGAGCGGAAGACCGTCGGTCGCCGCGTCGCCCTGGGGTTTCTTCGCCTGGGCACGCAGGCCGCGGACGGGCGACTTCGGCCAGCGGCCCCACTCGGCCGGCGGCGTGGCGTTGGGGTAGCGGCCCGTCAGGTCGCCGCGCCAGCCGACGATGCGCTGCCCCTCACCCCCCGAGCAGCGCGCGGCAGCCGCCATCGCCGCAAGGCACAGAAGCAGCCTGGCCCCCGGAGCGGCCAGGGCGCTCATTGCGCTGTCCTGCGGCAGCCGAACGGCACGAGCACGGCGTAGGCAATGAAGCCGGCGGCGAGGCCGAAGGCGGTGTAGGTGGCCAGCTCGAAGAGCCAGCCGGCCGGGTGCGCGAACATCGCGCCGAAGATCACCTTGAGGACAAGGTGCGCCAGGTTCCCCACAAGGCCGGCGATGGGCAGGAGCACCCACGCCCAGCGCCCCGTGAGGCGGGGGCGGGCGGCGTCGCGCTCAAAGGAGAAGACGAAGAGGTCGAGGAACGGCCCGACGAGCCAAAACGTGCCGAACGAGGCGGCAAGGGGCCAGTGCGCGCCCAGGCCCCCGAAGGCGAGGAGGCCGACGCCGAGGCTGGTGGTGGCGACGGCGCCGGCCACCGGCATCGGCGCAAGGCCACGGCCCACGAGAATCGGCACGAGCCAGAAGATGGCCGCGTGGCCGGGGATGCCGAGGCGGAGCTTGAGCATCGAGTGGAGCAGCGCCCCCGCGAGGCCGAGGCCGATGAGCATCGCCAACTGAGCGGCGACGGCCCCGCTGCTAAGCCGAGGCAGCACCCTTGTCGGGGCCAGCGCGCCGGTCGCAGACGACCCAATCCACGCCATCCTGGTCGCTCCTTTGCACGAGCAACACGGGCCGCCCGCCGCGGAGGCGGGGGCGGACCCAGCCGAACGTTTCCACCCAATCGCCGGGCTGCGGCTCCGCGCCACCGGGTGCCTCCAGCGCCGCGACGCCGGCGTCGAGAATGTCCCGCACGCGAGCCCTGGCGGGCAGCTCGCGGATGGCGCCGAGGCCGATGAAGCGGCCATCCTCGCCGCCGGCCCTGAGGCCCACGGCGGCCAGCGCGCCGATCACGCCCGCCTCGGTGCCCGCCAGCCCCGCGAGCAGGTGTCCCTCGCTCGCGGCGACGCGCCTCGCCCCAACGATGGCCAGCACCTCCGCCTGAGCGCGGAGGCCGAAGCCGCGCGCGCCCTCACCCACCAGCGCCTTGCGGGCCACGCACACGCCGGGGTCAGCACCGTGTGCCGCCTGCGCGCCCACGAAGTCGCAGGCCCACGCAAACAGCGCCGCCCCGTGGTCCTCGCTCGCGGCCACCTCCAGGCAGTTCGCGCTATTGTGGGAAGTATACCGGATTTCGGGGTGGACAAGCAACTGGTGTCGCGTGATGCCTGCAGAGACGAAGCCCTGTGCGGCCAGCCCCTCGGCCAGGGCCCGCGCCAGGTGGCCGGTGCCGCGGGTGTCGGGCATGTCCGTGTCGTCAATGCCGATCAGCCAGGCATGCACCGGCGCAACTCCTCCGCGTCAGGACCCTGGGACCCAGTTGACGCCGCCGGACTCGGTTTCCCAGCGGACGTCCGGCCGCTTGGGGTCGGCGGTTCCGCAGCCGAGGTAGGCCCCCTCGTAGCCCTGCACGTGGCTGTCGAGAAAGAGCACGCTCGCCCGCCCACGGTGGCGGGGCACGACGCTGTAGGGCTTGTCACACGGGTACGTGGCGGAGTAGGGGCCGGAGGAGTCGGCCATGAATGCCTGGGTGGCAGGATTGGGCAACTCGTAGAGCTTGTGCGGCTCGGGGCGAATCCAGGGCGAGAGGTACATGTTCATCCCGTACGGCAGGAAGTAGCGAGCGCCGGGGTCGCTCGCCTCGGGGCAGATGAGCACGTGCTCGTCGCCCTCGCGGGGCGTCTTCCCCTGGGCGGCGAGCTCCCAGTAGGCCGGGCCGCCCAGCTCGGCGAGCAGGCAGTTGAACCAGTCGCACTGCCGATCAATGCGCGAGAGCACCTGGGTGCCCTGGCCGCGGCGCGGGATGCACTCGCGGTTCGCGTCCATGTAGAGCGCCAGGGCGCGGCCAAGCTGGCGGAGATTCGAGGTGCAGCCCGTCGCCCGCGCCGTGCCGCGCGCGCCGCCCACCGCAGCGAGCGACAGGGCGAGCAGCATGCCCATGATCCCCACAACGATCAGGAGCTCGACGAGCGTGAACCCCCTCGGCCCCCGCGCCCTCACGGCCGCCTCCTTCGCCTCCGGGCGAGGGCCAGCAGCCCCAGGCCCACGAGCCCGAGCGACGCCGGCTCGGGCACCGCGCTCTCCGAAGCCTCCACCAGCACGTAGGCTCGGCGGGCCGGCGTGTTGTTGTTCGACGAGGCGAACTGGAAGCCTTCGTCCGTGTCCTGCGTCGTCAGGAACAGGCTCACGGGGCCGCCCGCGAGCAGGTCAGCATAGAAGCCGCCCACCAGCGGCAGATCAACCAGATGCTCAACGAACTCGTTCGTGGGCCGCCGGCCGACGGTTGGAAACTCATCCACCAGCAACTGCATCGGATCGTCCAGGAATCCCGCGGTGGTGTTCCACGTCAAGGTCGTCTCCGCCCACGAATCGTCGGGAATCCAGTGGATGTCAATCGTCCCGCCGCCCACCGGTCCGTAGGCGTAGAGTGGATTGTTCGGGTTCGTTTGCTCCTCGAGCCGCAGCGCGATGGCGTCAATCTGCCAGCCACCGGGGAAGTCCGCATCGAGTTGGGGAAACAGCGAGGCCAGGCTGAACTTGATGAACGAGTCCACCGGCCCCACGGGCGCTCCCGCGCCGTTCAGCGAGGCAGGACCGGAGACTGCGAGCGCGCCCATGCCCGGCTGCCTGCTGCCGTAGTTGTTGTTCGGTGTCGCCTCGCGCACGAACGTGTCCTCGGAGATCAGCACGTTGTACGGCACCGCGCTGCCAACCGCAGCGGACAGAGCCAGAACCACTACAGCCAGTCGCCAGTTCCTCATCTACGACTCCTCGGGGCTTGCGGAACGCCGGCAGATCCACATAGTAGCGTTATGTACACATATGCCTAACGCTTGTCAAGTCCAGATCGCCGCCGACGGCTCACGGGGCGTCCACGAAACGCCGCGCGTGCCTCGTAACCACGGCATCGAGGCGTTTGCGGAAGGTCAGATAGCCGTCGAGGAGCTTTCGTCCCGCGGGCGTGAGGCGGCAGCCGCCGCCCGTTGCGCCGCCGGTGGTGCGCTCGACGAGCCGCCGCCCGTACGCCCGCTCCATCAGGCTCAGGTGCTTCCAGGCCGTGCGGTAGGGCATGCCCAGGCGCTTCGCCGCAGCCGTCAGGCTCCCGGCGTCGCGGATGCCTTCCAGGAGCTGCACCCGCCCGTCCCCGAACACCGCCTGGCCGTCCTGCTCCACCCACACCTTGCACCGAACCGAGAGCATCGCATTCCCTCCTGCACCGGGGACCCAAGACTGCCTGAAGGCAGGACTCCAAACAGAGGCACACCCCGTTCGGAGTCCTGGCTTCAGCCAGTCTTGCACCGGGGACCCAAGACTGCCTGAAGGCAGGACTCCAA
>VGYV01000510.1 GCA_016872855.1 Planctomycetota bacterium | reverse complement strand
ACGCAGGCGCCGTCCGCCGCCCGAATGCGGCAGACCTCGCCCCGTCCGTTCGTGAGCCACAGCACGCCCTTCTCCACGCGGTTCCCCATCAGGCCGCCGATGGCGTCGGGGTGAATCCACGGCAGGAGCGCGTTGTACTGCGGCGGATTGAGCTTGCCGTCGCGGGGAGCCTGCTTGCCGAAGCCCTCCACATCCTCGGGCTTCAGGCTCGCGGGATAAGGGAGAATAGTCCTCAGGTACTTCCCCTGGCGGTCGAAGACCTTGATCGTGAAGACGTTCCCGCCGTATCCGCCGCCCGTGGCAACGTAGACCTCGCCCTTGTCGTCGGTGGCCAGGCCGTAGACCTTGCTTGCGATAGCCGCGGGGTCGCCGAGCGCCGCGGCGAACTCCGCCCGCGTCCCAATTCGCACCCGTGCCTTGAACGGCCCGCCCTTTGTTGGCTTGCCGAGATCATCCGCCCCATCCCATTCGATGCTCTGCGCAAGTCCTGCCTTCAGCGGAGCCGGCGGCGCCTTCTCGCCCCCGAGCACACCGGCGGCGAGGTGCCGAACCACCTTGCCCTGCGCATCGAGGATGCTCACCTCAACGTCCGTCGGGCCAGCAAGGGCGAACTCGACCAATCGCTTCGCCCCCTCCTTTCGCACGCTCGGCTTCCGGGCGAACTCCGGCTTCGCCTCGCCCGCCCAGGCCACGCCGAGGAACAGGACACACACGGACGTGAGGACCACTCTCATCGGGCCTCGCTCCTGAAAGGCTCCTGTTGAATGCCGCCAATCCACACTCATAGTATTGCGGAGGCGACGGGGAAAGCAAGTGCCGTTGCCCCCGGCTAGCCGGCACAGTATAATGGCCCGTGTCCCAGTTAGGAGCGTTGCCATGGCTGCCGTGAAAGACGTCGCCAGGCAGGTCATTGAGACCCTGCCTGACGATGCGAGCATGGACGACCTCATCCACGCCCTCTACGTCCGCGAGAAGTTCGAGCGGGGGCTGCGCGCAGTTCGAGAGGGCAAAGGCATCCCTCACCAGGAAGTGAAGCGGCGGATGAGGAAATGGCGAAGGTAATCTGGTCGCCAGACGCCCTGGAAGACCTTGAGGCGATAGCCGACTACATCAGCCGGGATTCGCCTGCCCGAGCAGCCGTCTTTGTGGACCGGCTTCTCGATGCGGGGGACAGGTTGGCCAAGTTCCCGCGATTGGGCAGGGTCATTCCCGAGATCAGCGACCCGAACAGCCGCGAGATGATCTTCGGTGCCTATCGCGTCATGTACCAGATCGAGGGGGATGCGGCAATCATCGCCTCACTTGTCCACGGCGCACGGCAGTGGCCGCCGGTGTGACGCTTCCTCGCTCCCACGCTCCGCGTGGGAGCCCAGTTGCACAACGCTCTGCGTTGGGACGGACGCGGGGCGCCCAGGGCCTGCGTTCCCACGGAGACCGTGGGAACGAGAGGGCAGGTGGGCTAGCGCAGAAGCCTCATCTCATTTGGCCCCTAATGTGGGGCGACCTTGGCCGCCGCGTTGAAAAGCCTGGCCGCAAGCCCCTGCCAGCCGTAGTGGTTGGTGCGGAAGGGGATGCGGCCGTAGGCCTCGGGACAGGTGCGGCGGGCGTAGTTCAGGCGGTCAACGAGCAACTGGCGGCATTCGGCGGCCAGCCCGGGGCCGAGCTTGCCGGCGTGCTCGCCGACGGCTTCGGCCACGACGATCATGGCCTCGGCCTCCTGGATGCCCTCGCGCACCTGCTCGAAGCGGACGGTGGGAGCCGGGCCGTCGGGCGCCGAATCGGCCAGCCGATAGAGGTTCGGCTCGCGCTGGGCGCAACTGGAGTGCGGCCAGCGATTGAAGATGCGGTCGTACTTGCCATCCGCCCGCTTCACCACGTTCCAGTAGTCGAGCCCCATGCGCCCGAAGCCGCGCGTGCCGCAGTAGAGCGACCGCTCGGCCAGGGTGCGATACTTGAGGAGCGAGAGGGTGTCGTCGAAGTTGTGGCGGATGAAGGCTACGCCAGGCCAGCTCCGCTGCCGCCACACCGGTGGAAGCCCCTTGGCTGGATCGGCCATCGCCATGCCGTAGCAGAACTCGTGGCACACCACCCGGCCGCCGCCCCTGTCCGCGCGGTACGGCTCGGTCGCGCGGGTGGAGCTGTGACAGCCGCGCATCCAGACCGCCCCGCCCGGCATGATTTCATCGAATGCCTTGAAGACGGCGGAGGGGGCCGTGCCATCGGAGAGGATGCCCAGGCACATCGCCTTATCCATTCCCTCCTTGGCCAGGCGCTCGCGGATGGCATCGAGGACGGGCTTCCAGAAGCGCTTGCTCTCCTCGGTGCCGAACGGCGGCACCTGGACGTGCTCGCGTTTGCCCGTCGCCTTCTCAATCACGGTCACGGTGTTCTGCTGCTCCGCCTTGCGTGCCTCCCAGCCGCCCGAATGCCAGAGCTGGAGCGCCACGAAGTCGGGCACGCCCAGGTGCTTCCTCACGAGCTTGATGTAGCGGTCGAAGACGCTGAAGTCGTAGTCGAACGAGCCGTCGGCCTTCCGCACCCAGAAGACCAAACCCTCGTCGTTGCCGAACTGCGTTTGGTCCGAGAGCGGGATGTTGACGAGCTTGTTGCCGAGCTGGCCGAGGAGCTCGAAGCTCTGCTCCATCAGCCGCCAGTGCCCCTCCGACCATTCGGCCACGCGGTAGCGCAGGGCGAGGCTGGTCGGCGATTGGTAGACGCCCACATAGGTGCGGAAGTCCCTTGGCTCCGGCAGCGCCCAATCCGCCACGCGCAGCCGCAGGGGAATGGACAATGACCAATGACCATTGACCAATGACCAACCAGAGCCATCCGTGCCGCCCGTGGTTCCGGGTCGGAGTTGGTCATTGGTCATTGGAACTTGGTCATTCATCGTCAAGCGCAAGATGCCGCTGTAATCGCCCGCAGCCGCCTCGCGCGGCACACGCACCGTAACCCAGATGGGCTGAACTGGTGGCACAGGCATCTTGCCTGTGGTCCCGCCCCCCACAGGCTGGAAGCCTGTGCCACCGGCCGGGGTGTCTCGCAGCCCGTCAAACCAGTCGGGCTGGTGGTAGGCCTGCCCGTTGGGGAACGGGAACCGCACCTTCACTTGGCTTGCGGCGATCTTCCTGCCGCCCTCCGCCACTAGGTCGCTCGCCTCTGCCTTCAGCCCCTTCAGCGGCTCCGTGGAGCCGACAACGACTTGTCCCGAGAAGGCCCCGTTGCGGCAGCCAACGATGCTGACTGGCTGAAGTCTCTCATTGGGATCGCCGTAGTCAAGCACGGTCACGCGGTCGTTCACATCCTGGTTCCACACCTGGAGGCCCTTCGGGCGGCCGGTGT
Source organism: Planctomycetota bacterium (assembly GCA_016872855.1). Taxonomy (GTDB): domain Bacteria; phylum Planctomycetota; class PUPC01; order DSUN01; family DSUN01; genus DSUN01. Next base: position 2,783 of record VGYV01000510.1, on the reverse strand, counting down.
TCGGGACGGCGCCGCTGCCGGCCAGACGCACGTCAATGAGGCCGATGGGCGCCCAGCCGCTCTCACGGCCATAGGGCGGCCCCTGGAACCACGAGAGGGCCGACGGATGGTAGTCGCTCCGGTGCAGCTCGATGGCGAGCACGTTCACGCCCTTGCGGAGCAGCTTCGCGGGAATGGCCACGGGGCCGAGCCGTCGCTCGCGCGAGGCCAGCCGCTCCGCCAGCTCCTTCTCCCCCTCCTTGATCCGCTTCCCCGCGTGATAGGCCCCGGGTATCGGCTTCCCCGTGGAGTCCACAAACGCCTCGGGCGGATAGGCCGCGCCCGGCGAGGCCGCCGCCGGCTTCCCCGCGGGCAAGTGCTGGCGCGCGACCTCCGTGCCATTTACATAAACCACGATCCCGCCCCGGTACTTCACGGAGAGCGTCATGCCCTCCACGGCTGCGGGGTCTTCAACCTGGAACTTGCCCCGCAGACAGAGCGACCCCGTCGAGAACTCGATCCCCGGCGCGAAGACCACCCCGGCAATCGAATCTGGCAACTTCTCGGCGACCCTCCCCCGCGCCCACGCCGAATCATCGAAGTCCGGCCCAGCCCACTCCGCCGCGGGCGGCTCCGTCTCCAGGAGCTCGAGGCCCGGATAGGACCGGTAAGGCACTTGGACCGGCAGCACCGCCTCCGCCCGCCCCGCCGCCGCCGGCACCACAGGCTTCCTCAGCGTCACGTGGAAACGCCAGAAGCTCCCCGCGTCCAAGATGGTGAGTCCCGGTTCCGCTGCTCGCGCCGCGCAGGCCGAGAGCGCGGCAGCCGCCGCAAGAGCAAGGACGCCGACAACCCGCATGCTGGCCTCCTGGCGTACCGGCCCAATGACCCCAACGCGCTCTCATAGTATGGGGGATAGGGCAGGGAATTCAAGTGAGGCTGGCGCGACCATTGCTGGTGACGAGGATTCCACACTTGTACAAGTGTGGAATCCTGATCAGCAGGCTCGCCGTGCCCTCGAATCGCCCGTTCCCGGCCATGCATGGGCTCCGATTGACATTGCCCCTGGGCGGGGGTAGAATGCCAGAGGCAACGAGCCGGCTGCTCCACCGGCGGGGGAGGAGAGGTCCGTTTGCTGGCGGCGGAGCATCTGCTCGTGGGCAAAGGAGAAGGCCAATGAAGCCCACTTCGCCTGGGTTCAGCGTCGCTGCATGTGTCCTCTGCACTGCCATCCTGTGCCCGACGGCCCTGGCGGGCGAGGCGAAGAAACGGGATCCCGAGAAGAAGCCGGAACACGCCAGAGAGCTCGAGGCCGCCAACAAGCTCTTCGAGGAGGGGAAGTACGAGGAAGCAGAGAAGGCGTACCGAGAACTTGAGAAGAAAGACACCGAGCCGTCAACCTGGGGCAAGGTCGTGTTCAACCTCGGCCTCGCGCTGGCTCGGCAGAAGCGCTATCAGCAAGCCATCCGTGAGTTCCTCAGGGTCATCGTCTCAAAGGTCGATGACAAGGAAGCCGGCGGAGACATCATGGAAGCCTACAGGAACTACCGCCATCGGGCCTGCCTCGAGATCGCCGAGTGCTACGAGGCGCAGAAGGACTATGTGACTGCTCTCACGTATGCCGAAATGGCGCGGGACAAGCACAAGTATCAAAGCTGGTGCGGGACCTGCGCGCAGGGCGCCAGGAGGGCACTCGACGAATATATCGAGAAGCTCAAGGCCAAGCTGAGATAGCAGCAATCGAACCCCCGCGCGGCGGAAGGCTTTCCACGCCTACACAAAGACCTCCACGCGGCGCACGCCAATGGTCTCGGACTGTCGAGGCACCGCCTGGCCCTTCTTCCTGAACTCCGCAGCGCACATGGCGATCACTTCCTTGATGTTCCCGATGGCCTCCTCATACGTCTTGCCCTGGCTATAGCATGCCTTGAAGGCCGGGCACTCGGCCACATAGTATCCCGTTTCGTCCTGCTCAATAATCAGTTGGAAGACCAGTTCCTTCCTCATCTCCAAGCTCCATCATCCCTCGCCTATACTACCACGTGGCTCAGCCTTGTCAAGCGGCCCTTTATCTGATACTATGCTTGCGAGCTACCCCTCAACCGCGTAGCCCGCGTCTCCGACGCGGAATCCCCCGCCGGCGTGCCGGCCAGGAGGAACGACATGGGGACGAAGGTGAAGTACGGCGTCATCGGCCTGGGCTGGTTCGGCGAGAAGCACTGCGAGGCGCTCGCGGGCATCGCCAACGTCGAGCTCTACGCCCTCTGCACCCGCACCAGCTCGCGCCTGGACGCGCTGGGGAAGGCGTTTGGCGTGACGCGCCTCTACACCGATTACCACGAGATGCTCGCCGACCCCGGCCTGGAGGCGGTGAGCGTGGTGACGATGTGGGACCAGCACACGGCGCCCACCCTGGCCGCGCTGGCGGCGGGCAAACACGTCTTCCTCGAAAAGCCGATGGCCTCCACCCTCAAAGACTGCCGGGCAATCGTGAGGGCGGCGAAGGCGGCCAAGTCGTTCCTCATGGTCGGCCACATCTGCCGGTTCAACCCGCGCTACGCCGCGGCCAAGCAGGCCATCGCCGAGGGGCGGATCGGCCGCATCGTCTCCATGTACGCCCGCCGCAACATCCCCGCCGCCATCGGGGCCGCCGTCCTCCCCAAGATCGGCCCCATCATCGGCGACGGGGTCCACGACACCGACCTGATGCTCTGGTACAGCGGCGCCAACGTCGTCAGCGTCTACGCCCAGGCGGTGGACGTCCGCCACCTCGCCAACCCCGACCTCGGCTGGACCATGTACCG
>VGYV01000509.1 GCA_016872855.1 Planctomycetota bacterium | reverse complement strand
ATGCCCTTTCCTGAGGGAAGAAGCGTTTTCCGTCAAACATATTCTACCCACAGGGATCGGGCATTTCGAGCCATTTTTCGCGGGTTCCGCAAGAAAAATACGCTTGAGTTGGGGCTAGTGTAGGTTCAGCCATTTTCGCACCAGGTTGGTTCCCGGGACGATAATTGCAGAGTCATATGACTCTGCAATTACTGTTCAGCCCCGAAAAGCGCGAGGGATGAACGCTATGGTGCCCAGGGCCGGACCGCGCCCAGGTCTTCCCGTCCCTTCTGGACTGGGGGGATCGGTCGCTTGCGGAGCTACAGGGGCGGGCGGAGGCGGAGGGCCTCGCCGCGATAGGTCACGACCACGCCGCCAGAGTCGTCGTCCTCATCGAGCCGTACCAGGAGCACGTTCGGGCCGGGCCTGAGGACTGCGATGGTGCGGCGGGCGTTCTTCTTCGGGCCGCCGGCGTGCTCGTTCTGGGAGTAGAGGGGCGCGCCGTTGAGCCAGGCCTTGAAGGAGCTGTTCCAGCGGCCGCCCGCGCCGAAGCCGAACTGGACGGGTTGCTCCTTTGGCGATTCGATGACTGCGGCGCAGTAGGAGGTCGCGAAGGCTGCGCCCTTGACGACGTCGGCGAGGCGCACGATGCCGTCGGCGGCGGTCTCCACGCGTCGCCAGGCGAGCTCGGCGCCGCCCGCGCCCTTGTGCTTGGCGGCGAAGTCGAGCTTCTCTTCGGGCGGGTGGCGCTTCTCGGCCTCGCGTGGGAATGGGCCGATGAATGCCCATTGGCGGATGGGGTCCTGCGGCGGGTCCTGCCACATCGCGATCTCTTGGCGATATAGCTCGGCGAGGAGGGGCGGGGGGTTCTCGGCGTAGAAGGTCGGGTCGCCCCAGGTGGCGAGCGTACGGAGGTCGTGCTCGCCGGTGTCGCGGCGGGTGACGAGTTGGAGGGTTTTCGCGTTCTCCAGGCAGTTGACGACGAGGAGGCGGGGCTTGTCGGCGGTGGTCATGAGGCCGCTCTGCGCGCGGAGGACGCCGTCCACGAATGCCTCGAAGCTGACGATGGTGTTGCGGTTGACCCATTGGCCTTTGGCCATTTCGGGGTTGAAGCCGACCTCTGCGGCGAAGGCGCGGAGGCCGCTGCCGGCGATGTCGTAGGTGGTCTCGTGTGCGGGGAGCGCCCAGAGGCCGCGGAGGTACTGCTTGTCGCCCATCGTGTAGGGGTATCTGCGGAGGTCTGGGCCGTAGACCTGGTGCGGGCCGCCTGAGACGCCGTGGCCGTGGTAGAGGATGCGGGTCTGGGGCCAGCCGTCGGGCTTGGCGCGTTTGGCCTCGGGGAGCTTCTGGTTCGCCTCGTGGTTGTAGCCGCCGGCGGTGTGGGAGACGGCGCGGATGAGCTTCGCGTCGGCGGCGTCGAGGAGCCAGATGGGGGTCCCGCGGGACAGCTCGGGCCTCTGGTAGGGCGGGATGACGTAGGCCGTGACCCCCACCTGCCGGGCCGTGTCGCGGATGGTGAGGGCGACTGCGGCATCGAGCTTCGCCCCCTCGCGCTGCAGCGGCGCGGCGATCAGGCGAACGATCGAGATTGCGCCGGGAGCGACGGAGCCCGCGGCCGGCTCGGCGCTAAGCCACGGCTCGGTGCATGACGCCTTCCAGCGCAACTCCTCGCCCGAGCCGTTGAAGAGGGTGAGACCGTCGTGGGACTTCTTCTCGCCCATCGGGACGTTGATGACGAGGTGTTCGGCGGATAGCTCGAAGAGCTTGCCGACCTCTGCGACGACCTCGATGGGGAGCTCCCGCCCCGATTCGGCGTCCGTGATCGTCAGCGTCCCGCTGGCGTTCTTCTCCGCCTCCAGAGCCTTGCCATCGAGCCGAACGGCCAGCACCTGGGTGCCCGACACCGTGCCCTGAGTGGCCTCGGGGACGATCCAGGGGGCGTCGGAGGCGGCCCTCCAGGCGCGCGGCCTGGCGGTCCAGTTGCGGAGCTTGATGGCCACCGTTGCCTGTCCGAGTGGGGCCACGGCGGCGCGGACCTTGGAGGAGGCAACATCCAGGCCCACGGCTGCGGCGACCTCTGCGGCGGTGGCGTAGAGGCGCTGCGAGCGCGCCTGCCAGCCCTGCGCGCCCTCGTTGAGAAGGACGGAGGCGGAGTGGACGGGCACGTGGAGGGTTTCAAGGTTGTGGGCGTCGGCGGCCTCGCGGGCCTTCTTGGCCAGGGAGTCGGGCAGGAGGCCGCGCTCGATGGCCTGCTCGATGAAGATGCGGGCCTCGCCTTCCTGGATGCCCTCGAGCGTGGCCTCGAAGCGCGCGCTCGGCTCGGCGCCGTCGGGGCCGGGCCAGAGGGTCTTGAGGACGGAGAAGCCGGCCTGGTGCCAGGAGCTCACCCTACAGCCGTCGTAGTAGCCGCCGGCCCAGTAGTCGCCCCCGATGCGGCCGATGCCGTTGTAGCCGGAGACGAGCGCGCGGTCCACCATCAGGCGGAAGTTGAAGGGCGGGGAGTGGCCCTCGGTGACGGCGCAGGAGCTGAGGACGCGGGGGTTGAGGAGGCAGAGGTCGTGGCGCTTCCAGGCCTGGTTGCTCTTGAGGCCGGGCTCGAGGCCGTAGATTTCCACGCGGGCCGTGTAGTAGGGCAGCGATGCCTTCTCCATCGCGCCGCCCGAGCCGCCGTGGGGGGAGTGGGAGCCATAGGTCCAGAAGACCTGCGGCACGGCCCCCCGCAGGAGCGGCTTGAGCCTCGGGTCGCCCTCAGTGTCCCAGCCGTAGCCCCAGTACATCGCGCGGTCTAGGCCGCGGGCCTTCATGTGGTTGTAGAGCGCGCTGGCGAAGACGCGCCAGACCCCCTGGCGGTCGGGGTTCTCTGGGCCGAGGTTGAGCCGCTCCTCCTTGCCCGTCGCCTCGTCGGCCAGCTTGACCTCGACTGGGCCTGGCGCCCCGTGCATGACGACGAAGGAGACGACGCGCGGCGCGCCGCAGTGCCTCACGATGGCGTCGAGGTAACGGTCGAGGATGCGGAAATCGAAGGTGTAGGGGCGGGTCCCTGTGCCCGCCCCCTTGGGTCGAACCCAGCGAATCATCGAGTCGTCGCGGTTGCCGAACTCGGTTCCGAGGATGACCGGGGCGAACCACCAGTCGTTCCCGACGCGCGCGAGCTCCCGGAGGCTGGCCTCGATGAGGCGGAAATGCTCGTCCGACCAGAGCGGGACCTTGAACTGCTTGGCGATGGCGTAGGGCGAGTGCTCGATGGCCGAGTTGGTCTGGAAGTCCAGGGGGTCGGGCAGGCGCCAGTCGGCGACCTCCGCCTCGACGGGCAGCTCGACGGGCGGAGCGCCCTCCGCCTCGACGCGGACCGTGCCCTTGTAGAGCCCGGGCGCGGCGTCGGCGGGCACGCGGAACGACAGCCAGTAGGGCTGGCAGGAGTTGGCCGCCACCTTGTCGGGCACGGCGCGCGTGATGTGGTCGAAGTAAAGGACGCTGGCGAGCGCGGCGAGGCGCGCCTTGTAGTCGGGCGCGGGCGGGGCGAAGCGCTCGGCGGCGATTGCCTGCGGGAAGCAGTTGCCGCCCCCCGTGTAGAAGCCCTCGCTGTCGGGCAGGCGGCCGCCGCCCATCTCGATGATGTCCTTGGCCGGCCGCCCGGCCATGCCGAACACCCGGACCGCCGCGGCTGGGATGGTATGGCGCTTTCCATCGGTCAGGTCGCTCGGCACGAGCCGCACGCCGCTCAGTTCGCGGTCGGCCCCCACGGCCACCTGCGCGCCATAGGTGCCGTTCCGCGCCCCGACGATTCGGATGACGCCTGGGCTGGCCCCAGGCTCGAGGAACTCGGGCGAGAAGACGCGGTGGTGCGGGTCCAGGACCCAGGCCTGCACCCCCGGCGGGCGGCTCACGCCCGAGGGCACACCAGCCGCCGAGCTGCGCAATTCCAGGCGGCTGAGGGAGGCGTGGAACCAGACGGATGACTTCCCGAAGCCGTGGAGCCACGGCCCTTTGTCCAGCACCATCGGGTGGAGGGGTGCGGCACGCACCTCGAAGGCGAGGACGTTGGCCCCCTTGCGGAGCAGGCGGGCGGGGATGGGGAGCGGCCCGAGCGTGCGGTTGCGGGCCTTGTAGATGCGCGAGCCGACCGGTGTGCGCCAATCCGCGAAGCCGAAGTAGCGCGGCGGCTCCTTCCCCCTGAGGTCCTTCTTCAGCGCGCGCTCCTTGTCCTTGTCCGAAAGCTCCTCGAAGAGGGTCATGTAGGCGGACTCGTCGTAGCCCTCCGCGACCGCGGCGGGGCCGAGCTCGCCCTTGGGCAGGTGGCCGCGGGCCAGCTCCTCGCCGTTGAGGAACGCGCGGATGCCGCCGACGTAGTCGGCCCCCAGGGTCAGCTCGCCCGCCTCCTTCGGGTTCGGCACCTCGAACCGGAACCGGAAGAAGGCGGCCTCGAGCCCGGGGCTGGCCATTGACCACTGGGAGAACCACATGCCGGCGTTGGGTCCGACGGCGAAGGGCTTGGTCTGGCGGGGCCACGCCGCGTCGTCGAAGTCGGGCCGCGCCCACTCGGCGGGCGGAGGCGGGGTGCGGCTGGCCCGCAGCCGCTCCGCCGAATCCGCCAGCGCGTGCGAGATCGTCACGTACTTCACCACCGCGTGGTCCCGCCAGTCCTCCTTCGCCCAGTCGTGGCCCTCGGGAGCCAGGAGCCGTTTGGTGTCGCGCTCCAGCTTCTTGAGGCGTTCCTTGCCCAGGAGCTCCTCGCCGCGTTCCTTGAGGAGTCGGGCGTTCACGTGGTCCCAGCCGAAGTGGTAGTATGCCCGGCAGTAGGCCGACTCGTCGAGGATGATGCGGCTCGCCGGGGCGCTGGCCTCGCCCGCCAGGCACAAGCCCGGCGCCATGCACAACAAGCCGCATCCCCATCGCAGCACACCTTGCCTCAAGGCATCTCCTCCTGTCCCGGCACGTCTCGCGCCTCCCCGCTCAACACGGGATTCGATCCTACACTATGCCGCCGCCGATTTCCAGGCCGCGCGGACAGGCGTGAAGAGTGTGGGTTCTTCGGGCAGCCAGGGAGGGGGGTAGAGGGTCTGGGATAGGCGGGCGCGGCGGCATCCCTCCTCCAACACGAAAAAAGCAAGGCTCTTCAGGGTCTTGCGATCCCGTGTCCGGCCACTGGGATGCGGGGCGTTGCCGGCGTAAGCCATAACACCTGTAGTTTCAGGCTCTTACGCCGCAGCCGATTGGCCTACGGGCTAAAGGCCGCACTCCAAACGGAACCCCCTGGCCGTCACCCGTGACTGAGCAATCACGTTCCCGCGCTCCCTTGCGTTGCTGGCGTTCTTGGTGTATAACTAGGCGGCTTTTTGCACCGCGGCCATCGAGTTTGTCCGTTGTGCGGGGTCCGCGTTGATGGGCTTTCGGCTTACGACGAAGCCTGTTTCCGCATCCTTGGGGGGTGGTTGCCTCCCTGCCTGTGGCGTCCGGGATTCCCTGGCGCCCCGCGGGCAGCCGTGAGCATGCGGAAGGGGCTCTGGGCGGCTTGGGTAGCGCGGACGTGTGTGGGCCGGGCCCGGCCGGCCGCTCGCAACAGAGCGCTTCCAGCGCTCGCGGGGCAGTGGGCAGCCCTGAGCGCGGCGGGGGATGAGAGATGGACAGCACTTCGGCGGGCGCTGAGGCAGCAGCCTGTTCATCATGGAACCATTGCTGCTGCTTGCATGTGATGGAGCCAGACCGGCGTGCGGGGATCGCGCCGTTCCTGGCCGAGGGGCTCCAGCAGGGGGAGAGGCTGCTCTACGTCGTGGATTCCGACGATGCCCAGGCCACCCTGGACTGGCTGAAGGCCAGCGGCCTGGATGCCGAGGGCCTCGTGCGAAGCGGCCAACTCCAGGTGGCCACGGCGGACGAGGCGTTTCTCCACAGCCGGCGCTTCGACCCCGACCGGGCGATTGCCTGGCTGGGCGAGGCGGCGGAAGGCGCCCGAACGGATGCGGCCTCGGGGCTCCGGGTCACAATGGAGATGGCGTGGGCGTTGCGGGGCCTGCCAGGCTGTGGGCGGCTCCTCGAGTTCGAGTCCATGCTCGAAGGGTTCCTCCAGCGGGCGCGGTGCAAGGGCCTCTGCCAGTACGACGTGCGGCGCTTCGATGCGCTGCTCCTCTTCGCCGTCCTGCCGCGGCACCAGGCAGCCATTCTC
>VGYV01000508.1 GCA_016872855.1 Planctomycetota bacterium | reverse complement strand
TCAAGAAGCACATCGAGAACGCCCGCAAGTTCGGCGTCAACGTCGTCGTCGCCGTCAACCGCTTCACCGCCGACACCGACCGCGAGATCGAGGTCGTCCGCCAGGCCGCCCTCGAGGCCGGTGCCGAGGGCGCCTACGAGAGCGGCGTCTGGGCCAAGGGCGGCCCGGGCGGCATCGCCCTTGCCGAGGCCGTCGTCGCCGCCGCCGAGAAGCCCTCCAACTTCAAGTTCCTCTACCCCGACGAGTGGCCCATCGAGAAGAAGATCGAGACCATTGCCACGCAAATCTATGGCGCCAAAGGGGTGGACTTCGCCCCCGCGGCCAAGGCCAAGATCGAGCTCTACACCAAGATGGGCTTCGCCAAGCTCCCCATCTGCATGGCCAAGACACACCTCTCCCTCAGCCACGACCCGGCCTGGAAGGGCGTGCCCACCAACTACACCATGCCCATCCGTGACATCCGCGCCAGCGTGGGGGCCGGCTTCCTCTACCCCCTGTGCGGCGAAATGCGCACCATGCCCGGTCTGCCCGCGACCCCCGTGTTCATGAACTACGACATCGGCGAGGACGGCCGCGTCCTCGGCCTCTCCTGACCTTGCCGTAAGCCTCTGGCGGGGAGGGACTTCCTGCAAGAAGTCCCTCCCCGCGACCGTTCCTGCCCAGCAACAGCGGCGTCAGTGGGCCACACCCTTGGCAATCTCGGCCCACTCCCAGAGGCGCTGCGGCTGGTAGCAGACGGTGGAGATGTCCTTGAGGATGAACTCGGCAGGGCAGCCGTGGCGGTTGCAGGCGGCAAGGGTGTCGCGGAGGTCCTTCTCCACGACCTCGGGCTGCCAGGTCGGCCCCGCGAGGAAGGCGGGATTCGGCTTTCGGCTGAAGACGTAGTCGCGCCCGATCCGCTCGGCGCCCTTTTCGATGTTCACCCACGGGCTCATCGAGATTTTCCGCACGCGCGGCAGCTTGCGGATCATGTCCACCTTGTCGTCGAGCGGCTCGCAGCAACCGTAGTAGCAGAGGCCGAACCGTTGCGTCCAATGCCTTGCATAGTTGATCTCGAATTCCTCATGCATGGCTGGCGAGACGGTGGAGAAGATCTGCGCCATCGCATAGGTCCAAAGGTCCTTCGGCCTGGGCCGCTGCGGGTCGAAGCCAGGGGCGGGGAGCTCGTCGCTGTAGGCGCCCGTGCAGTGGATGGTGCCCTGGTGGTGGCCAAGCAGCCCCTGGGCCTCGAGCTGGTCGAGCATCGAGAGGCTTCCCTCAGTGACTCGCGCGATGATGCGGTGCATGAAGTCGGGGCGGAACGCCAGGTCCATGATCGTCTCCTCGGCCCCGTGCCAGCAGACAATGCTGTCCCAGGGCGAGAAGACTGGGCACGCGCCCTGCATGCGGACGCCGAGGATGCCGTCGAGGATTTCGCGTGCCCGCGCCTCGGTCTCCGCCGTGGCCTTCTCGTCGTGCCACACCTGGGGCATGCGAATCTTCTCGAGGTCCGCCTCCGTCTTGAGCTGGTCCTCGTACTGGTGGCCGCAAACGTCGCTCGTGGGGTCGGTGACGGCGGTCTGCTCGACTACGCCGAGGCCGAAGTTGGCCCCGCGTATGGCCTTGCCGAAGTCGAGGAACGGCTCGACCACCATGTCGCCCCGGAAATGCCGCCACTGGCAGAGGGTGCGGCGGAGGCGCGTCTCGATGCCGCGGCAAAACGGGTCCTCGCACCGCAGCGTCAGCTCGTCGCCCACGTTCATCTCGTGCCAACACACCTGGTCAATCATCACCATCGGGCGGACGGGCTTGAGGGCGTTGAGGGCCTTGTGCGCCTTGATGGTCTCCTGCTGCACGGGCAGCGCGGCGATCTCGGCCACCTGCCGCGCCAGCTTCCTTAGGACCTCTCGCTCCTTCCTGCTCATGGCCATCGTCATTCTCCGTGTCTCTGCCGCCCCCTGCGGGGGCTGGGGTGTGGGTGGCTCAGCGATCCACGGGCTCACGCCCGTGGCTACCATCTGTCGCCCCCTGAGGGGGCTCGGCCACTCTTCTGCTCTGTACCCGAACACCGAAAACCGAACACCGCTCTTCAGCGTGGCAACTCAACCCGCCGCCCGCTCTCGGCGCTCTGGTAGGCCGCCTCGCAAATCTCAAGCGCCTTCAGCGCGTCACGGCCGCCGCACACGAAGTCGCGGCCCTCCACCAGGCTCGTCATCATGTCGCGGAAGAAGTGCACCGCGAGCTGCGTGCCGCAATACGCCTTCGGCTCGGGCACATCCTGGTAGTGTATCGTCCGCTCGGGGCAGCGGGCCATCTCGCCGTGGAGCGAGCGAACCCGCAGCGTGGGGTCGAGGCCGATGGTGGGCGTCCACACGGCGTCGCCCTCGCTGCCCCAGAGGCAGAAGGCGGTGTCGTAGTTGTCGCGGAAGCCCTTCGGCATCACGTAGGCGCAGTGGAGCGTGCCAACAATGCCGTCCTCGAACTGGAGCGACACGCTCGCAACGTCCTCCACATCGCTCGCGGCCGTTGTGAGGCGCGAGGTGACGGCGGAGACGGCGACCGCTTCCTTCTGAAGGATGAAGCGGGCGACGTCAATATAGTGGCAGCCGAGCCAGAGGAGGATGCCGCCGCCGGACTTGTCCCGCTCGAAGAGCCAGGCGAACTGCTCGTCGGCCAGGCGCACCTCGGCGGAGGTGGTGACCATTCGCATGTCGAAGCAGAATGGCCGCCCGAACATCCCGGCGGCCACCCACGCCCGCAGTTGCCGCGCGATGGGGCTGTAGCGCCACATGTAGCCCGTCGCCATCTTCACCTGGTGGCTCTCGCAGGCGTCGAGAATCCGCCGCAGGCTCTCCGCCGAACGGGAGCAATGCTTGTCCAGCACAAACGGCACGCTGTTCTCCGCGCACCGAAGCGCAGGGTCCTCCGCCTCGTCCGCCCGCAGCATGATGAAGCAGAGCTGCGGCCGCTCGGCGTACAGCATGTCCTCATACGTGTTGTACACGTACTCGCAGCCCGACTTCTCGATTCGCGTCGGGTCAATCTCCACCAGCGCAATTCGCCCCACCGTCTCCGGCATCAGCCGCAGAGTGTCGAGGAACATGAACGAATGGGGCGAGGTCGTGCCGATAAACCCAATCCGTAGGGGCTCCATGTCCTGGCTCCGTGTAGCTCTTGATGCCGTCTGGACAGCCGCGAGCCACGAGCATCGAGCCACGAGCCTCAGAGCAGACGACAAGAAGCTCGCGGCTCGAAGCTCGCCGCTCGCGGCTTTCCGCAGTCACCTCTCAGGAAATCTCAGCGTCTTCACCCACGCCACCCACTCCCCCTCCAGCTCTCCCAGCGTCTTCCCCGCCACGGCGGCAAGAGTCTTGGCGCCCGTCGGGTCCTTCTTCACGCCGGCGTGAAACTCCTTGTAGAAGCGTGCGAGAAGGCCCTTGTGCTGAAGGTAGAGGACCAGGTAGCGCGCCTCGGCGTAGTGCAGGGGCTCGTTGGCGCCGCGGAACCGGCCCGTCGTGGTGGCGACCAGCTTCTCAAGCGGCACCAGGCGGCCCGCCGCAATCGCCTTCTGGAGGTCGGGCAGCCGCCAGTTCACGAAGCCCCTGATGCCGTTCGGCAGCAATTGGCATTGCTCGTGGAGCGACGCCAGGCCCTCCTCGAACCACGTCGGGCAGTCGGGGAAGTCGGGCTTCAGCAGCGCGTGCGTCATCTCATGGACGAGCGTGCCTGTGCCGGTGCCCACGTTCATCACCATCGTCTGGTCCCAGGGGCGGAAGTAGCCGAAGTGGCTCACCTGCGTGTCGCCGAAGAGCCGCTTCGCCCCGTCGCGGTAGCTCTTGTCGTCGCCGAACAGCCAGATAACGATCGGATAGTCGGGCCTCTTCGTGAAGTACGACGCCCAGAGCGCATTCGCCGCGCGCCGAATCGTGTGCTCCACGATCCCGTCGAACTCGATCCGCGGCACGTTCCCCGCGACGATGAAAATGCCGTCCCGTTCCACGATGAAGCCGGCCCCCGCCTGGGTGCGCACCTCGTCGAGCTTCTTCGCGACCTTCTTCTCGGCCTCCTCCCCAGCGAGGCAGGCTACCCGGGCAATTGCGAGCGCCAGCGCAACTGTCATTCCGAGCTTGTCGAGGAACCTCTCAGGGGCTTGACGCCACAATGCAGGAACATGCCTTGACTGCAGCACCAAGCCCCTGAAAGGTCGTTCGACAGGCTCACGATGACATTTCGTTGGGCACGCCATCTTCACTCGGGTTTCCTGGCCATTTCATGGAAGGCGCTCAGAAACGGGTCCATCGCCCACGCATCCCCGCACGCGGCCTCGGCCGCGGCCTTGCAGCCGCCGAGACACGTCTCCTCCAGGCTGCACCCGCGACAGAAGGCCGGCCTCGCCGCCTTGAACTCGGCCAGCGCCAGCCCCGTCGCCATCGCCTCGAACGACATCGTGCGGATGTTGCCGAGGATCGTCGGCGAATGGTTGCACGGCCGCACGTTGCCCAGCGGGTCGAGCGTGTAATACGCCCGCTCCGTGCCCGCGGCGCAGAAGCCGAACGTCAGCCGCCGATACCGCGCCGTGTCGAACAGACAGGGCGGCATGGCAATCGAGCAGCTTATCGGAAAGTCGTATTCCTCGCAAATCCGCTCCGCCTCGTCCAGCGCCAACTGCACTTCACCGGGGGAAGCCTGCAACAGCTCGAGATTCTCGATGCCGCGTCCGCCCGGATTGAAGCGGTTGAACATAATCCCGTCCACGCCGAGCGCGATGCCCAGCTCCGCCGTCTCGCGCCAGGTGGGGAGATTCAGCCTTGTGGCCACGAACACGCCCACGATCCGCTGGCGGTGGAGCTTCAGCTCGGCCACGGCGTTGGTCATGCGGTCGAAGGCCCCCTGCGCCCCGCTCATCCTGTCGTGGATCGCCCGCTCGCACGACAACAGCGGCACCTCGAAGATGCTGATCCTGTGAGACTCTGTCTCGCCCGACAGCGCCGACCCCCCTGTCATCGCGAGCTTGTCGAGCGACCTTTCAGGGGGGCCAACTGACGTCATTGAGTCGCGCTGGGTGATCAGCGCCTCTCCCCTGAGAGGTTCCTCGACTTCGGCCGCCGGGAGGCGGCCTCCGCTCGGAATGACAGGGGGTGGGGCCGCAAGGCGGCCTCCGCTCGGAATGACAGCGGGTTGGGCCGCCGGCCCATCCACCAGCCGCGCAATCGCCCCCTCATCGAGCAGCGAGGCATTCGTGATGAAATTGATCGCCACCCCCCGCTTCACCAGGAAATCCACCACCTCGTACACATCGCTCCGCAGCAGCGGCTCCCCGCCGCTGAGCGTGACGAGACTCGCCCCCGTCTCATCCAGCATCTTCGCCAGCATCGCCAGCGTCTCGCCCGTCGGGAGCTCCCCCATCGGATAGCCCACGGGGTTCTTCCACGCATTGTAGCAGTGCAGGCAATCGTGGTTGCAGCGCTGGGTGAGCTCGAAGACGAAGGAGTCCTGGTGCAATCTGTCTGCCTCCTCATATCCCGCTGCAAAGCACTGGGTGTGCAATGCTACCCGGGGGAACTCCAACTCCAGAATGCAAGCGGTAGTTGGCGTCCGGCGGTCAGTGGGCACCGCTCTGATCTGAGCGCATCAACTGCTCTCTCCAGGCCCAAGATGTCCGGTGGTTTCAACGCCAATGGCCTCCAGAGCTTCGTGCAGTTTGGCAGCCGATTCCCTATGGAGATCGAGCATGCGCTTGATGCCCAACAGGTAATCAACCAGAATGATGGCTCGTAGGCTGTTGGCCTTTGTGGCGTAGGCCAGATCCGCTCCGTGAAGCACTTCGTGCCTGTTGGCGCAACCTTGGCTGCTTCCAGGCACATTGTGCTTGGCCTTCTTCCCCAGCGTGCTATACGATCGCAACGGTGACACCAGGGCGTCCAAAATCTCATCAGGGTCCAAGGCCGCGAGAGGCGCGAAGAGCTTCTCGAACTCCCTCTGTGGCTTGCCCTCAAACAGAGTCATCTGGAACTTCTCCTTCCCGATCCCGTCCGCCTGAGCTAGCCCCAACTCAAGCGTGATTTTTTCAGAACCCTGAGCAGAATGGCTCGAAATGCCCGATCCCTGTGGGTAGAATGTGTTTGACAGAAGACACGTCCTCCCGCAGGAAAGGGCATTTCGAGTGAACAGCA
>VGYV01000507.1 GCA_016872855.1 Planctomycetota bacterium | reverse complement strand
CGGATGATCGCCCAGGGCCGCCACCAGAGCAACACCTGGGGCTTCTTCGCCGACATCATCCACGGCGGCACCGGCTGCGCCACCCTCGGCGAGGGCGTGGGCCAGGCCCGCATCTGCAAGGGACACCACCTCAAGCGCGAGAACGTGCTCTGGGAGTTCAAGGGCGGCAACGACTCGTACCAGACCGAGCTCAACGTGCTCTTCGAGGCCATCCGCAAGGACACGCCGCAGAACGACGCCGAGCGGTGCGCCAAGGCGGCCATGACCGGCATCCTGGGCCGCATGGCCGCCGAGAGCGGCCAGCTCCTCACCTGGGAGCAGGCCCTCGCCTCCGAGAAGGTCCTCGCACCTGGCATCGAGAACTTCACCTTCGAGTCCGAGGCCCCCATCAAGCCCGATGCCGATGGCCGCTACCCCATCGCCATGCCGGGGAAGACGGAAGTGCTGTAGGGACCACCGTGATGTCGAAGAAGTCTTTCCCCCCTCCCAGTCGTCCTCGTCCTTCGTCCTCGTCCCTCGTCCTCGATCCCCTGGCCCGCGCGGCTGGGAGTCGAGGACGAGGAGGACGGACGAGGACGAGGGACGATGCCGCCTTCTGGCTCGGGGTGAGCCAGCCTTCCCTCGACGCCATGTGGGGTAACGAGGCGGATGACGTCTACGCCCACCTGCTGCTGACCGGACGCAAACGGCGATAGGCCCCAAGCACGGTCATTCTGAGCGAAGCGAAGAATGACCCGACGGCGGGCGCCTGCCCCTACTTGCCCGCGGCAGCGCGGAGGAGGGCCTTGCGTGTCGAGACCTCGGGGTGGTCGGCGGCCAGGGTGCGGATGGCCTCGACGCTCGCGGGGTCGCCGAGGCGCTCCAATGCCTCGGCCGCGGCGTGGCGGGTGTCGGGCGCGCTCTTCAGGTCCCCAGCCACTTTGAGCAGGACGGGCGCGGCGCGCTTGTCCCCGATGCGGCCCAGCGCCCAGGCGGTGGCGGCACGCCAGCAGGGCGTGAGGTCGCCGTGGAGGAACATCACGCCCGGGCCGAGGGGGTCGGGATGCGGGAGCGCGCTCTCGGGTGGCGATTGCTCGAGGGCCGCGATCAGCCCCTCGGCTGATTCGGGGGCCGCCAGGTTGCCGAGCGCGCGGGCGAGGAAGAAGCAGACCCAGTGCCTCGCGGGGAGCTTGTGGACCACGGGGATGCCGTGGTCGAACTCGCGGATGATGTCCACCGGCTTGGCGCGGTAGCGCTCGAAGGCGGCGCGGATGCGGGGCTCCCACCTTTTCGCGTCGCGGCAGGCGAGCGAGAGAATCTGCGCCGCGCGGTTCTCGGCGTCGGGGCGGCCGGCCCAGGAGCCGTGGGTGCCGAACGCGGCCTGAATCTCCTTGACGGGCTTGGCCTCAGCGTCGCCGAGCGTGGCGAGGCAGGACTCGACCACGGCCTCCTCGGCGCCCTGGCGGCGGATGACGCGGCCCGTCAGGGCCTCGTAGTCGTCGTTGTAGGGGAAGAGTGCGCGGTCGGGGTCGGTGGGCACGGAGCGGATGAGGTGGGGGACGATGTGGCCGGCCTTGGTCGAGCCGATGGCGTCGAGGGCTTCGATGATGAAGTAGTGGATGGGCGCGGCGTGGCAGGCGATGAGGGCGCCGTGGTCGCCGTACCAGCCGGCGTGGTGGGGATAGTCCTTGAGCTTGGGGAACGCCTCGACGAGCGCCGCCTCGGCTTCAGGCGTGGCGATGCGGGCGAGGGCTTCGGCGCAGGCCTCGGAGAGGAACAGGTTGCCCGTGCCGGGGTCGGCGAAGCGGGTGAGCGTTTCCGCCAGGAGGGGCACGGCCTCCTTGTCCTTCAGATAGCCGAGCGCGCGGGTGGCGGCCTGGAGCGTGCGGGGGTTGGCGGGGGAGAGGGAGTTGAAGCGGGCGCCGTCGCCACTGTGGCCCTTACGCCATTCGGGATAGGGGTTGTTCTCGCGCTCGGCCGTCACGTAGGCGCGGAGCGCGGCTCGGGCGGCATCGCCACCGGTGTGGCCCAGGGCCACGGCCGCGCGGCGAATGGCGTCGCGGTTCTTGCCCTCGGGCCGGCCGGCCAACTCCGTGTCCTTGTCATCGAACTGAGCAACCAGCGCCATCTCGATCTTGTTCCACGGATTGGCCTTGAGCCAGGCCCGCCAGGCATCGGCGAGGCGTTTGCCGCTGTCGGGGCCGTCGAAGCCTGAGCCTTGCTCAGCGTGGCCGGTGAGGTTCTCAAGGGCAATGTGGGCCGCCTGGGCGACGAGGGGGTCCTCATCGGTCAACGCGTCGAGGAGGGACGGCACGGAGGCCCTCGTGCCGCACGTGGCGAGGGCGATGGCCGCGGCGACGCGCGCCTCGCGGCTTTCGGCCTTCAGGCACTCGGCCAGGGCGGGTGCTGCAGCCGGGTCTCTGAAAATAGCAAGCCGCTGCGCGGCCGAGATGCGCAGGCCCTCGTCGGCGCCCTTGAGTTGCTTCACGAGCGCCGCGACCTCCTGTGGGCCGGTGGTCAGCGGCTCAGATGTCTCCGAGTGCCGGTTGAGGCCGGCCACCTCGCGGTAGCGGTCGAACTGCATTTCCATGAGGCCGGTGACGGCGGCGTTGTTCCCCCGGAAGCGGTGCGGCTGGCCCTGGCCGAGGAGCTTGAGCGGCCGCGTCTGGAGCGCCTGCATCGTCGGCGCCGAGTTCGGGGCCGCGTGGCGCCGCTCGGCGTGGCAGCCGATGCAGCCGCGCGTCTCGCCCGGCCGCACGAAAATCCACGACATCTCGTTCAGCTCCGAGCGGCCCTCCGCGTCCACCGCCTGGAACGCGATGGCCATGTCGGCGGGCACCTCGACAGCGAACGAGCCGTCGGGCGCCAGCGGCACCGTGCCCAGCTCGACGACCTCGCTGCCGGCGTGGACGATATAGGAGTGGGAGGAGCGAACGGTGAGGCCCTTTCCGCCGAGGACGCGCATGGCGCGGACGTGGCTCCAGCCGGCCGTGGTGTTCTTGGTGAGGCGGGCGTCCTGGCAGAACAGGATGCCCGTGGCGCGCGGGTCGTCGGCCTTCTCCAGCTTCGCCTTGCCCGCGAGCACGGGGGGGCGGAGCCGTGGGCCGAGGTAGACGGGCGAGTGGAGCCCGCCGGCCTGGGAGTCGTGGACGATGACGACGCCGCCCTTGCGGCTGTCGGGGTCGAGGATCGCGACCTTCGTGTGCGCGATGTCCGTGATCTTGCGCGTCTGCTTCCCCGCGGGCACCTCGAACTCCATGCGGCTGGCGAGGGTGCACAGGAGCCGTCCGTCGGGCAGGGCCGCCACGTCGCCGGCGTCGAGCCCGAAGTGGCGGGTGCCGAAGGGCAGGCCGCCCGTCGGCCCCACAGCGATGCCGCCGCCGGTGAGCCAAGCCACGCGGCCGTCGGGCATGGGGGCCGGGCTGCCGCAGTTGAAGGCCCGCAGCCGCCCGCCGTAGTCGGGGCCGATGTCGAGCCCGAACTCCGTGTAGCCGCCCGTGCCGTCGGGGTGGACGGCGTGGAGGAGGGTCTCGACCTTTCCGCGGTCGAAGAAGTTGTCGGAGCGGATGAAGAGGATGCGGCCGTCGGCCAGCACCTCGGGCTCGTTGTCGAAGATGAAGGTGGTGGTGACGGGGCGCACCCCGCTGCCGTCGGGGTTCATCACGAACAGAGCGCGGGAGGGCGGGTTGTGGTATTCCTCAAACGTGCCGATGCGGGTGGAGGTGAAGACGATGCGGCCGTCGGGCAGCTCGGCGGGGTCAATGTCGTGGAACGGGCCGCTGGTGAGGCGCTGCGGCTTGCCGCCCGAGGCGGGGATGCGCCAGATGCTGAAGAAGCCCTCGCCCTCGGCGGCCATCGAGACGAGGATGGCCTTGCCGTCGAAGGTCACGCTGGGCGAGCCCATTGCGCCCTTCCCTGCATCGTGGAGCAGCTTCGGCTTCGAGTCGGGCCTCGCCGGCACGAGAGCGAAGAGCTTGCGGCCCATCTTCATGGGCGCCGGCAGGTCGTGCTCGGGGAAGGCGCGCGAGTGGCGGGGGTTGAAGATCGTCACGCTCAGGCTGTCGTAGCGGTTACCCGAGCCATGGCGGCCGCGGTAGAGCGTGCAGTCGTCGCCCAGGAACACGATGCCCTCGGGCCAGGGGTAGTCCTCGGGTGGGACGACCTCGACGGAGGGCCGAACGGAGACCACGTGGCTGGACGCCGCGGCCTGCCAGCTCAGTTCCGGGGCCTTGCCCAGCTTGGGCTTGGCCACGGGCACGCTGGCGAAGTCCTTGACGAACTTGCCCCACGGCCCCACGCCGTATTCGCCGAGGGCGTATGCCTTCTGCCACTTGCTGTCGTCGAAGGCGGGCTCCTGCCAGCCCTTGGCCTCCTTCTCGCTCAGGAGCCAGGTGTCGCTGGTCGCCAGGGTTGCCTGGGTGCCGTCGGCCAATCGCACCAGCAGTTTCACCAACGCGCCAGCCGGGCTGGGCGCCGTGTTCGCGCCCTCGATGGCCACCACGTTGCGGCCGGGCACGAGCAGGCGCGCGACGTCGAAGCGCTTCGCCACACGCCAGTCGTCGGGGTTCGGGTTGCTCTGGCCGACGAATTGGCCGTTGACGAAGAGCAGGTACACGTTATCCACGGCGCTCAGGATTTCCGCGGCGGCCACCTGCGCGTTCTCGGGCAGGGCGAGCGCCCCGCGGAAGTACACCGTGCCCGCGGGCGGCGTGGGCGAATCGGCCCCAGGGTCGGGCCACGACCAGATCCACTGCGCCCCGTCGAAGCCGCCAGGCGGAACTCCCGCCGCCCCGGCCCACGTGGCGAATGCACAAGCGACGGCCAGAATGCTCATGTGTCGAATCGCTGTTCTCCTCGTGCCATGCCTTGGGGGTGGAGCCGGCCTCCGCCTTCCACCACCTCCTATCGTAACGTCCGGGGCATTCCGGATCAAACCCTTCCCCTGACAGCCGGGGAGGTTTGGAGGGGAACTGGGTTCCCCGGGGGGTCTTGACTCGGGACGCTCAGAACTCCTGGGGGAGCTGGGTGAGCTCGCTGCACCGGAAGACGGGGCCGTCCTTACAGACATATCTGCTGCCGACGTTGCACCGGCCGCACTTGCCGATCCCGCACTTCATCCGGTTCTCGAGAGTCGTGATGACCGAGTCCATCGGGAAGCCAAGCTGGGTGAGGCTGACGAGGACGAACTTGATCATGATGGGCGGGCCGCAGGTGACGACGACCGTGCCCTCGGGCGAGGGCTTCATCTCGGTGAGCACCGTGGGCACGAAGCCCACCTTGCCGTCCCACTCGGGCGTCTGCCCCCCGGGGTCCACGGTGTAGACGGTCTTCACGTCGGGCCGCTCGCGCCACTCCTTCAGCTCGTTCTTGTAGACAAGGTCGCCGACGCCCCGTGCGCCGTAGAGGATGGCGATGTCGGCGAACTGGTCGCGGGTATCAAGGCAGTTCCAGATGAGGCTGCGGAGCGGGGCGAGGCCAATGCCGCCGCCGATGAACAGGAGGTTCTTGCCCCGCATGTCGTCAACCGGGAACCGGTTGCCGTAGGGGCCGCGGAAGCCCACGATGTCCCCCTCGTCGCTCTCGTGCAGGTCGCTGGTCACTTTGCCGGCCCGCTTGACGCTGCACTCGATGTAGCCCTTGCGGGTGGGGGATGAGGCGATGCAGAAGGTGGCCTCGCCGGCGCCGAAGACGGAGTAAAGGCCGAACTGGCCGGCGTGGAAGGAGAAGCTCTCGCCCTCCGCCTCGTCGCAGAAGTGGAGGCGGAAGGTCTTCACGTCGCCCGTCTCCTGCGTGATGGCGGCGATGCGCATGAGCATCGGGCGGTAGTCCACGGGCACCAGGGCATGTTCCTCGAGAACGGCTTGATCTGTGGCCATATCGTTGATTCCCTCGTAATCGGCTCCTGCCGAGCAGCCGTAATCCGCAATTCGTTTCTGTTGCGGAAAGCCAAGACTGGCTGAAGCCAGGACTCCGAACAGGGGAAGAACCCGTTTGGAGTCCTGCCTTCAGGCAGTCTTCGTTGCGCCAATTGGCTTTCCGCAACAGAAACTAATTGGGCGTGGTCCGTTTCGGACACTGCGTAAGTTGAGGAAATGTCGTGCATTACAGCAGAAGACCCTTGAATTCACGGCCCCCTCTGGGGCATACATGTTGTTGTTCCCCGAATGTATGTTCCCCGGGA
>VGYV01000506.1 GCA_016872855.1 Planctomycetota bacterium | reverse complement strand
CTTCTCGTGCTTCGGGATGACGGTGAAGAGTTCGTTCGGCACGTAGCTCTCGGCGCCCAGGTGCATCCGCACAAAGTCCCACTCCGCATAGGGCGAGCCGGCAAGGACGGCGAACGTAGGGGCCACATGGACGATGTAGGCATCAGCATCGAGGGCCTTCAGCTTGTCGGCGAACAGCTCGCGGGCCTTCGCCGTGTCGCCCACGAAGACGGCCAGGGGCATCGCCTCGGGCTTGTAGTCCTTCTCGGCCACGATCTGGAGCTTTCGGCCCGTGCACTTCTCGACGTAGGTCTGGAGGTTCTTGCCCAGCCCACCCGCGGCGACAATCACCGCCTGGCGTTCGCCGTCCACCAGTGGAAACGCCTCTCCCGCCCCGGCGAGGCGAGAGGCGAGTGCGAAGGACCATATTGGCACGGAGAACCAACGGAGCATGTTCGGTCTCCTTCGGTTGGTCCCCAGAGCATAGGCCATCGCCGCTCCGCCCGCAAGGGGGCTTGACAAACCGTCTGCCGGGCGCTAAATTGCCGCACGTTGCTGAGAGCGAAGACTGCCTGAAGGCAGGACTCCAAACCAGGAGAGGGCGCGTTGGGAGTCCTGCCTCTAGGCAGTCCTGGTGGCGCCCTCAGCGCGGAGACACCCAACGGGAAGGGAAAGGAGGCACGGCGATGCGAAGGGCGATCGTGGTTGTGGCGTTGCTTGCGGCGGTGGCCATGGCGGCGGATAACACGCCGCCCGAGGGCTTCACGGCCCTCTTCAACGGCAAGGACCTCACCGGCTGGGGCTCGCGTGACGGCAAGCCGGCCAGCGCCCAGCAGGTGGCCGAGTGGAAGGTAGAAGGCGGCATCATCAAGTACACGGGCAAGAGCAGCCACCTGTGGACGACGAAGAGCTACAAGGACTTCGTCCTGATGGTTGAGTGGCGGTTCGAGAAGGCGGGGGACAGCGGCATCTATGTCCGCGGCGCGGAGAAGTGCCAGGCGAACATCTGGGACAACAAGCTCGGCTCGGGCGAGGTCTACGGCTATCGCACCGACGCCAAGATGCCCGAAGAGGTTCGCAAGGCCGCCACGCCGACCAAGAAGGCCGACAAGCCGATCGGCGAGTGGAACGCCTTCGTCATCACCGTCAAGGGCGACAGGATGACCGTGGAGCTGAACGGCGAGAAGGTGATTGACAACCTCCAAATGGTCGGCTGCCCCCCCGAAGGCCCCATCGCCCTCCAGAACCACGGCAACCCGCTGGACTTCAAGAACATCTGCATCAAGGAGCTGAAGTCCGAATAGCGCGCTCCCATCCCGCCTGACCTGAGGGCCGCCGGCCCCCGACGAGGGGCTGGCGGCCCTTCTACTTGGCGAGGTGGAAGATCGTCTTGACGCCGGCGATGATGAAGTGGACGCCGATGGCGATGATGAAGATGCGCATGATGCGGGAGAGGATGAGGAGGCCGAAGCTGCCCAGGAGGCGGCGGAGTGGCGCGTCGAGCCAGAAGATGAGCCTGGTGAGGGCGAAGACGACGGCGCCGGCCAGCATCGCGTGCAGTTCGCCGTGGCGCTCCACGATCAGCATCGTCGTCACGATCGCCCCCGGCCCCACCAGCAGCGGGCAGGCGATGGGCACGGCGGCGATCTCGAGGCCACGGGGCCGCTGCTGCGCCTCTGCCGCGTCAGGCTCGCGCGACGCCACCATCGCGTGAACGCCCACCGCGGCCAGAAGCAGCCCGCCGGCGACCTGGAACTCGGCCACCTCGATCTGGAACACGGACTTGAGCACGAAGCGGCCGGCCAGGGCGAACACCACGATGATGACGAAGCCGGCGACGGTTGCGATGTCGTAGACCCGCCGCCGCAGCCGCGGCTCCATCCCCTCCATCAGGTCCACGAAGATCGGCAGGTTCCCCGGCGCATCCACGATCGCGAACAGGAAGATCACGCTGTCGAGGAGTTCTCTCACGGCGTACCTCGCCCACCCTCCCGAAGGCATTGGAGCCTTCGGGAGGGGATGGCGGTGGCCCATCGCTTGGCTCAATGCTCCCTCCCGCGGGCGCGGAGGCCCGCGGGAGGGGCGCTCTGTAATCGGCAATCGCAGATCGGCAATCGCTACAGCCCCTTGAGGGCGGTGCTCTTCGGCTTCTTCTCGATTTCGGCGGAGGTGACCTCGCGGCCGAGCTTCTGCGAGAGGTAGATGCCCTCGCTCACCTTCATCGTGGCCAGGGCGATGGCCGCCGTGTCTATCAGCTCGCACTTGCCGAGCAAGCCCGCAATCCAGTGGTGCTGCGGGCTGTCGTGGTAGGCCGTCTCGGGGAAGCAGGCGTGCCAACGCCAGTCGCTGCCGTCCAGCTCAAATGTGGCGTTCATCGGCATGTCGGCGACGGTGGAGAAGTAGCCGAAGGGGCTGAGCTTGATGCCGCCCTTCGAGCCCGCGATCATCGGGCTTTCGGTGCCGTTGGAGTGAATTGCCCAGCTCTCCTCGATGACGAAGGAGATTCCGCCGGCGAGGCGGACGAAGCCGAGGCCCAGCTCCTCAACCTCCCAGGGGGCGGCCTTCGCGCGGTCCTCGTACTTCTCGATCTCGTCGTGGGTCGCGCCGCTCACCGTGAGCACCGCGGGATTGCCGATGAGGTAGAGGATGTTGGCGATGTGGTAGACGCCCATGTCGAACAGCGCGCCGCCCTGAGCCGTCTTCTTGGTCACGAACTGCGGCGAGCCATAGCCGTCCACCCAGGGCCGCCCGCGGCGGCGGAAGCCGTAGCTCTTGACGAAGTAGATTTTCCCCAGGTAGCCCGCGTCAATCAGCCGCTTCGCCGCCTTGGTCTCCTTCGAGAACAGCGTGGAGAGCTGAATGGCGAGCCTGCGGCCCAGCTTCTTCGCCGTCTTGTACATCTTCTTCGCATCGGGGTAGGCCCCCGCCATCGGCTTCTCGCAATAGACGTCCTTCCCCGCCTCCAGCGCCGCGATAGTGACCGGGGCGTGGTAGTTGTTGTGCAGGCACACGTCCACCGCGTCAATCTCCTCCACCTTCAGCATCTCGCGGAAGTTGGTGAAGACGCGAGGGATGTTGTTCGCCGCGGCCACGCGGTTGGCCTCGGCCTCATTCACGTCGGCCACGGCCACGATCTCGCAGTCGGGCACCTTCTGGTAGTTGGCCACGTGGCTCTTGCCGATCTGCCCCACGCCGATGATGCCCAGCCTGATCTTCCCTGCCATTCGCTCGTCTCCTTGCTCCAATGGGTTGCGACGCCACAATGCCGCGTAGCATACACTCCCGACCAGGTTTCTGCAAGGGCCTCCTGTGCCCGAGCATAGCCGCGAGTCCTGGCGCCTGCCTTTCTCCTGAATCGTCGTCGTTGTCGTCGTCCTCGTCGTCGAATCGGGAAGGGGAAAGAACCCAGAGACGCGACGACGACGAGTACGACGACGAGCACGGGAAGACGGCCATCAGGGTTCCTCTTCAATTGAGGCTGGACTCCCGGTCCCCGCCCAAATAGCTTTCAGCGATTCGGCTCCTTGGCGCGAAGACTGCCTGAAGGCAGGACTCCCAACGAGCCGCTCTCCTGGTTCGGAGTCCTGCCTTTGGGCAGTCTTGTCCCCACTCAGGGCGCCGCCGAACCGCTGAAAGCTATCTAGTCGGCTTGATCCGCCCCCCTCTTCTGCCTATGATCGCGGGCGGGGTCAGGAGGCCGCAGATGCGTGCGGGCGCCATTGGCTTCGCGTGTGGGCTTCTTATCGCAGCGACCGCGTGGTCGGGAGAGCCGGGCAAGGCCTGGTGGCAGGAGCTTCCGGCCCAGGTGCTCGCCGAGATGGCCTGCGGGGACTTCGAGTTGGATACGCCGCCGCCCTGGCGCCTCCGCGCTGGCAACCTGAAGCTGGTCGAGGACCGCTGGGGCAAGGAGGCGAAGACCCCCGAGGCCCCCGCCGACCCCACGGCGGCCAAAGGCAAGCCCACCCGCGCCGCACTCGAGGCCCAGAGCCGCGTGGAGCTGGCCGCAGGCGGGCCGGACTGGGAGCGCTACGCGGCGACTGCCGAGGTGATGCTCGCAGGCCCCCGCAGCGCGGTCACGCTGGCCGCCGCGGCCGAGGAGGCCAAGGCCGGCTACCAGGTCGAGGTGCGGGCACAGGCCGGCGACAAACTCAAGCTCCTCACCAGCGCCGCCTCGCGCGACGGCGACCTCCTGACCCGCCTCGCCGGCGGGAAACGGGTGAAGCACTGGCTCACCCTCTGGGCGCGGCCCGACCTCAATGCCCTCGCCGCCCAGCCCTGGGCGGACGACCCGAAGGCCCGCGACGCCGCCTTGCGCAGGCTCCAGGCTGAGTTCGTCGGAGCCGTCCCGTGGGACGAGCGCTGGCTGCGCCTGCGGATAGAGGTGACGGAGCGCCAGGCGCGCCTCTGGGCCGACGGTCTCCTTGTGGCGAGCGACGATTGGCCGAAGTGGGCGAAGGGCGGCATCTGCCTCGCGCTCAGTCCCGGCGACCGCGTGCGGCTCCTCCGCGTCGAGAAGCTGCCGCCGGAGCTCGACGGGAGCCCGTTGCTGGCAACGGGCGCCCTGCCCCTCGACCTCACGGCGCGCTTCAACGCCGACGCCCTCCACGCCGAGGTCCTTCCGCCGCCGGGCAAGCTCATCGCCGTCCGCGGCCTGCCGTTCCTCTGGACGTGCGCGCGTGGGAAGCCGAACCACCTGGACCTCAGCAAGGTGGACTTCCGGGGCAGCGCGGCCTACGTCCGCACCGAGGCGGCCAGCAACGACCCCAAGCGCGTGATGCTCCGCGTGCCCCGCAGGCAGTACCGCAAACTCGCCCTGATCGCCGCGGCCGACACGCGGGACGGCTCCACCAACGTCCTCAACGTCCGCATGGTCAAGCCGCACCAGGGGATGGTCCTCGACCGCTGCTTCGCCATCCCAGAGGTCCTCCCTCTCTCCCAAGGGGAGACGGGCGGGCCGGCCCTCCCCCTCTCCACCTGGGAGAGGGAGGGGGTGAGGGGCGCGCTCTGGCTCGTCCGCGTCCCGCTCGACCCCGGGGCGTTCCAGGACTTCCTCGGCAACGAGGAGGAGCACGCGCTGGAACTCGACCTGAACGGCCCGCCCCACAGGGAGGGCTATCCCGAGGCGCCCGCGAAGCGCTGCGGCGTTCGCATCTTCGCCGCCACCTTGGTCGAAAGCCCCGTGGAGATGAAGGTGACAAGCGGCGAGGCCGGCCACATCTTCGTCCAGCCCCAGGTGCCCGTCTTCAAGTTCCACCTGCGCAACACCACCCCCGCCGCCCAGTCGGGCCAGATCGAGGCGAAGGTCACCGACTTCTACGGGGAGTTCACGGTCCACAAGGCGCCCTACAGCCTGGCCCCGCGAGAGAGCAAGGTCGAGGCGATGCAACTGCCCGTCGAGGAGCTTGGCCTACACTACCTCGACGCGCGCCTGCTCGACCCGCGCGGCGAGCCGCTCATCCGCCGGCAGACCACCTTCGCCCTCCTGCCGCCCGACACGCGGCAGGCCGACCGCGACAGCCCCTTCGGCATCTGGGTCTTCATGGACTCCCATTTCGGTGCGGGGGCCGAGGCCGCCGGCTCCCTCATCCACAAGCTCGGCGCCCGTTGGTCCCACGTGGGCAAGGAGCTGTGGGAGAAAGGCTTCTCCGACCGCCACAAGGTCTATCCCGCCTACAACAGCCTCCTTTGGCAGGTGAAAGGCCCCGAGGAGGCGCTCAAGAAGGTCGCCGCCAACCCCCAGCACCAGTACTGGACCGTCTTCGCCGAGCAGGCCCTCAGCGGGCGCCACTACGGCTACTTCCCGCCCGAACTCCTCGAGCACCCCGCCCCCCGAAAGCTCACGGACGACGAGGAGAAGCTCTTCCAGCAATACTGGGACCTCGCCACGAAGTGCAGCGGAGCGGTCCGCGAGAAGCACCCCGGCCTCACGCTCAGCTTCGGCAACGGCTACCCGCAATTCATCGCCACCTTCCTCTCCCGCAAGTACCCCCGCAAGCTCATGGACGGCCTGGCCCTCGACTTCATGGGCGACAACATCTACATGTTCTACTACCTGCGGGAGGTGGCGAAGCACTACGGCTACGGCGACCTGCCCTTCTTCATCACCGAGGGCTTCTACGTGTGCAGCGGCTGCGGCTACTACCCCGACCGCGCGCGCGAGCGGGAGCAGAGCGACGCCTACAT
>VGYV01000505.1 GCA_016872855.1 Planctomycetota bacterium | reverse complement strand
ACGGCGCTCGGTGCGGGCGTATGCGCCGGGCGGCCTGAGCCTTCAGGAGGCCGCGCAGCTCCTCTGGGCGGCGCAGGGCGTCACCGACCCTGTCCAGGGCTTCCGAGCCGCGCCGTCCGCGGGGGCAACTTTTCCCCTCGAGGTCTTCCTGGTCGCCGGCCAGGTCGAGGGGCTGGCCCCGGGCGTCTACCGCTATCGGCCGCGCGACCACGCCCTCGAGGAGCACCTGGCGGGCGACGCGCGCGCGGCGCTCGAACGCGCGTCGCTCGAGCAAGGCATGGTGCGTGATTCCCCAGCCTGCGTCGTCTTGGCCGCCGTGCCGCGCCGCACCACGCTCCGCTACCGCGAGCGCGGCATCCGATACGTCCACATCGAGGTCGGCCACGTCGGCCAGAACCTCTACCTCCAGGCCCAGGCCCTGGGCCTTGCCACCGTGGCCATCGGCGCGTTCCACGACGACGCGGTCCAGGCCGCCTTGCGCCTGAACGAAGAGCCCCTCTACCTCATGCCTGTGGGGCGGCCGGCCAAGGCGCCCTGACGCATCGGGGCCAATGACCCCCGCAGAGGGGACTTCGCCGCTTGATTTCTTCGCCACAGCGTGTACGATATGGAGCCGAGAAAAGGAGACACGAAGGACAGCATGCGCATCGGCCTGACCTACGATCTGCGGCGGGACTATCTGGCGGAGGGCTACTCGGAGGAGGAGAGCGCCGAGTTCGACCGCCCAGACACGATTGACGCCATCGAGGGCGCGCTCCGCGAGCTGGGCCACGAGACCGACCGCATCGGCCACGCACGCGCACTCGTCGCGCGCCTGGCCAGGGGGGACCGCTGGGACCTGGTGTTCAACATCGCCGAGGGCCTACGCGGCTTCGGGCGCGAGGCCCAGGTGCCCGCGCTCCTCGACGTCTACGGCATTCCTTACACCTTCTCCGACCCTCTGGTCCTCGCCCTCGCGCTCCACAAGGGCATGACCAACCGCGTCGTGCGCGACCTGGGCCTCCCCGTCGCCGACTTCGCCGTCGTGGCCGACGAGGCGGACCTGGCAGCCGTGACCGAGGGGCCTCACACAGAGGCCACAGAGAACGCAGAGAAGAGCGGATTTGGGTCTGAAGTCGGCAATCGGCAATCGGCAATCGGCAATGGCTTCCCCCTCTTCGTCAAACCCGTGGCCGAGGGGACGGGCAAGGGCATCACCAATGCCTCCAAGGTCTCGACACCCCAGGAGTTGGCCGCTGCCTGCCGCGCCATCTGGCAGCGGCTGCATCAGCCCGCGCTGGTCGAAACGTATCTCCCCGGCCGCGAGCTGACCGTGGGCATCGTGGGCACGGGGCGCGACGCTGAGGCCATCGGCGCCCTGGAAATCGTGCTGCTCGACAAGGCCGAGGCCCACGCCTACTCGTACCAGAACAAGGAGTACTGCGAGGAGCTGGTGAAATACGTCCTCGTCGAGGACACCTTGGCCGCCGAGGCTCAGGACCTCGCCCTCGCCGCCTGGCGGGGCCTGGGCTGCCGGGACGGGGGGCGGGTGGACGTGCGGGCGGGCGCCGATGGCCGCCTGCGCTTCATGGAGGTCAACCCCCTGGCCGGCCTCCACCCCCAGCACTCCGACCTGCCCATCCTGTGCACCCTGCGCGGCATCCCCTACGTGCAGCTCATCGAGCGCATCGTCGAGTCCACCCTCAAACGCCGAGGCCCCGCGCGATGAAGGCTGTGATCCTGCACGGTGCCGTGCCCGAGAGTGCTCCGCCCGACGAACAGGACACGCTCGCGCAGGTCGAGGCCGTCGGCGCCGCCCTGCGCGAGCTGGGCCACCAGGTCGCCGCCGTCCCCTTCTCCCTCGACCTCGAGGCGGCGCAGGAGGCCCTGCGGAAGCAGGCGCCCGACTTCGTCTTCAACCTCGTCGAATCGGTCGAAGGCGCCGGCCGCCTCCTCCACCTTGCACCGGCCCTCCTCGAGTTCCTTGGCATCCCCTACACCGGCTCAGGCTCCGAGTCGCTCTTCATTACCTCCAACAAGGTCCTTGCCAAGGAACTCCTCCGCGCCCACGGCGTGCCGACCGCCCACTGGTACACGCTCGCCGACCTGGCGGCGGATGGCCCGGTCCCCGCCGGCCCGTACATCATCAAGAGCATCTGGGAGCACGCCTCGGTGGGGCTGGACGAGGATGCGGTGGTGGTGGCGGACCGCCGCGAGGCGCTGCGGGCGGCCTGCGTCGAGAAGGGCCGCGGGCCGGCCGGCGAGTGCTTCGCCGAGGCATTCGTCGGCGGACGCGAGTTCAACATCGCCCTTCTCGCCGACGAGGCCGGCGCGCAGGTCCTCCCCACCTCGGAAATCCTGTTTCAGGACTACGCTGAGGACAAGTGGAAGGTGGTCGGCTACCGCGCCAAGTGGCACGAGGACTCGTTCGAGTACACCCACACGCCGCGCCGCTTCGACTTCCCGCCCGAGGACCAGCCGCTCCTCGCCGCCCTGGCGGACATCGCCCGCCGCTGCTGGCGCATCTTCGGCCTAAGCGGCTACGCGCGGGTGGACTTCCGTCTCGACGCCGCCGGCCAGCCCTGCGTCCTCGAGGCCAACGCCAACCCCTGCCTCACCCCCGACGCTGGCTACGCGGCGACCGTGGCGCGGGCCGGCCTGCGCTACGAGGGCGCCATCGCACGCATCGTGGCCGACGTGAGGCGCACCGCGCGGCCCCTGGCGGGCAAGCCACGCGTCGAGCCGCCCTCCCACGCCGCCGTCCTCGCGCGCGTGGGACAGGCCGCCACAGGCAAGATGCCTGTGCCACCCTCGCACGCCCCTGGCTTCTCCTTCCGCGAAACCGTCACTGAAGCCGACCGCGAGAGCGTTCGAAGCATCCTCGAATCCACAGGCTTCTTCTACCCCGAGGAGATCGAGGTCGGCATCGAGCTGGTGGACGACCACCTGGTCTCAGGCGTCGAGTCGGGCTACCGCTTCCTCTTCGC
This sequence comes from Planctomycetota bacterium, assembly GCA_016872855.1. Classification (GTDB taxonomy): domain Bacteria; phylum Planctomycetota; class PUPC01; order DSUN01; family DSUN01; genus DSUN01. The sequence goes on along the minus strand of VGYV01000505.1, from coordinate 3,245 downwards.
CGAGAAGGGGGGCGAGACCCTCGGCTACTCGTGCTTCGGCCCCATAGCCTGCACCAAGAGCGCCTTCAACATCTACTGGATCGCCGTCCACAATGCCCACCGCGGCCAGAGGGTAGGGCGCGAGCTGCTCGCCCGCACCGAGGAGATCATCGCCCGCCTCGGCGGCGACCAGGCCCACGTCGAGACATCCAACCGCGTCCAATACGCGCCGACCCGCGCCTTCTACGAGAACAACGGCTACCAGCGCGCTGCCGTCTTCTTCGACTTCTACGCCCCTGGCGACGACAAAGTCGTCTACGTCAAGCACTTGCCCTCCAAGCCGTGACCCCCTTCGGGCGCCCCACATCCTGAGGCCGTCACTTGGCGGGGGCCGCAGGGTCCACGCCCTTCGGCTTCGGGGCCGGGGCTGGAGCCTTCGCCTTGGGGGCAGGGGCAGGGCCGGGGTCCTCGGGCTCTTCGCCCTCCACGGGGGGCTTGGGTGGGACCTTGGGGGCCGGGGTGACAGGGGGCTTGGGCTTCGGACGGGGCGTGGGGGCCGGCGCGGGGGCCGGGGCAGGTGCGGGAGCGGGGGCGACGGGGGGGGGGTGGGCGTGGCGGGGGGTGTGACCGCGGGCGTCGTGGGGGCCTTGGGCAGGGGCCGTGGCTTGCGGGGAATGGCGGGGCGCGGCGGCTTGGGGGTGAGGGCGCCCGGAAGGTCAAGGACGCTTTGGGCGAGGGCGTTGAGGGTCTTGGCGCGTAGGTTGTGCTCCTCGGCGGCGCGCTTGTCGCGCTGGTAGTTCTGGAGGGCGGTTTCGTTGTCGCGGCGGACGGCCTCGAGTTCCTGCTGGTATCGGCGCTGCAGGTCGGCGTTGCGCTGGCGGAGGGTCTTCAGGGCGTCGTCGTTGTACTTGCGGCGGGCCTCCTCGGCGGCAAGCCAGTCGGCGAGGAGCTTGTCGTTGGCCTTGACGGCTTCGTCGTAGCGGCGGGCGTAGTCGCGGTAGGTGCGGGCCTTGCTCCAGGGAACGGCGAAGGTGAAGAGGGAGGAGCGGGCGTTGGGGAGCAGGGACCAGGGCTGGGCGGTGCGGAGTGAGCCGTAGGTGAGGCGGCTGCGCGGAGAGCCTGGGGCGATTTCGGCGACGTAGTCGCGGCGGTCGTCGGGGACGGAGCGCCAGCCGTAGTTGAGGGGGAGTGTGATGGGGGTGGTGAGCGCGCCGACGATGGGCGTGCGGTCGAGGCCGGCGTAGGTGGCGTCGAGGATGTCGAAGATGGTCAGCGTGCCGAGAGAGAGCTGGAGGATGTAGTTGGAGGAGCCGGCGGGGTTCCTGCGGGCGGAGGTGACGAGTGGGAGGAGGGTGGGGTAGGGGTCTTGGGAGGCGAGCTGGCCCCAGGTGAGGGCGCGGCCGGTCGTGATGTCGTCGCGGAAGCGCTCGTCGGTTCCCAGTCGGCAGAAGGCTGCGATGCCGGCGTGGCGGTAGAGCGGGGTGGTGGCGGCGCCGAGGAGGGGGATGCGGTCGGTGGTGAGGAAGAGGGTGTCAATGGCGTCGCGTGGGAGGCCAAGGGGGATGTAGAGTAGCGCGGCGAGGGGATTGAAGCAGCGGGGGGGCGTGGGGATTTCGGGGAGCGGGGCCAGGTCGGGCTGTGGGACTGGGGGCTTGAGGGGGCGCTCGATTTCCTCCAAGGTGAGGGGTGCGGGCTCCTTGGGGTCTTCGCGCGGCACGGGGGGGTCGGGCAGCGGCTTGGGCTCGAGGCTGAGGAACGAGTCGGCGCCGGTGAACTTGCCGGCCCAGGCCTCGGAGCCGTCGTGGAGGTTGGTGAGGCGCATGGAGACTTCGACGGAGGTGCCTTCGGCGCTGCGGATTTCACCAAAGAGATAGCCGTCGAGGGCGAATGCCTGGGCGAGGGCCTGCTTGTTGGCGGTGGCCGTGGCCTCGCTGTCGCGGGTCCAGGCGGCGACGAGGCGGGCGATGTGCGTTGGGTCCACGTAGGCGTGGTTGCCCGTGCGGCAGAGGGCGACGAGGAGTTCGTCCTGGAATGCCTTGAGGTCGAAGGTGGCGTTGATGGGGTTCTGGATGCCGATGCCGGCGGTGCCGTCCTTGTTGGGGGTTGAGAGGGTGATGAGCTTGAGGGTGGGCTCCTTGGCCTCTTCGGGAGCGGCGGGAGCGGGAGCGGCGGGGTTGGGCTCGGCACCGGCGGCGACCGTGGGGGGCGGTTCAAGAGGGTTGGCCTTGCGGATGCTCTCGGCGATGGCGCGGGCCAGCTCGCGGTAGCGGGTGGTGCCCTTAGTGGGCTTGGCGTCGCCGAGGAGTTTCTTGATGGCGGCGGGGTTCGCCCCCTCGATAAAGTTCGCCCAGGCGATGGACGCGGTCTTGGCGTCGGTGAGCTTGGCCAGGAGGGTGCAGTAGGCGTCCTGCTCGGGGAAGTCGGGGTGGGCGAAGGAGGTGTCGAGGACCTCGATGGACAGGAAGCCGTCAATGCCGGCGGCGGCGAAGGCCTTCATTGCGGCGGGGTCGGCCAGTTGTGCGAGGGTGGTCTGATGCTCGCGGAGGAGCTGGCGGAAGCGGTCGCGGTTGAAGTACTGGAAGCGTGGGGAGTTGATGAGGGCGATTTCCAGGTCGTCGCGGAAGGCGCGGCGGATGGGCTCGGGGAGCTTCTCGTCGAGCCAGAGCCAGATGGCGATGCCGTTGATGGTCTCCTCGGGCGCGCCGTCCTCGACCTGGGCCACGAGCTGCTGGATGGCCTGGTCGAGGCAGGCGGCGCCGCGCGCCGGGCTGGCGGGGGCGAGGATGGCGAGCGCGAGGCAGGCCAGGGCGAGAAGGGCCGATTGCCGACTGCCGATTGCCGATTGCCGACTGGAGGGCCGAGACCCCATCGTCCTCATGCTATCTCTCCTTCACGCAGGGCGCGGGTGAGCGGGGAGCGTGCGTTGCTACCAGAGTACACTTTCGGAGCGGGGAATTCAACTGGCGCGCGGGACGCCGCCGCAACCAGGGCATACTCTCGTCCCTACGCTCTGCGTGGGGACGAGGCGCCCGCCGCTCCGCGGCGATGAGCGGGGAGCGTCCCCCCTTGCGTCCCCACGCAGAGCGTAGGGACGAGGAGGGGGGTAAGGAGCGTAGGGACGAGGGCGCGAAGATTGACCAGACCGGCATGCGGAAGTCAAGAGCGATTTTCGATGCGGAGTCCGCCGGTGCCCACGAGGTGGGTGGTTTTCGCGGACTCCAGGCCGGCTTGTCGGGCCGAGGGCTCATCTCTCTCGTTGCCTCGCG
>VGYV01000504.1 GCA_016872855.1 Planctomycetota bacterium | reverse complement strand
CGAGAAGGCAACGCTACGCACCTCAGCCTCGTGCCCCCGGAGAACCCACAGTTCCTCACCTGCCTCCGTGTCCCACACCCGCACCGTTTTGTCCGACGACGCGCTCGCGAGCCGCCGGCCATCTGGCGAGAAAGCAACGCTACACACCTTAGCCTCGTGCCCTAGGAAGATGGCTCGCTGCGCAGTACCAAGGTGAGTCACGGGCGGGTGCAGTGACCTTACCCATGGGGAATGGTGCCCCATCCGCTCCCTGTCCGCGCGCCAGCGCTCGAGCAGGGTCGAGAGCTTCGGCCCGGACTGCCCCCAGCGCGGTTCACCGGGCGGCCAGCCGCCATCGGGCACGACGTAGTGCTCCGCCGCCTCCGGGCAGTCGTACCACCAGCAGGAGTTCCAAAGACACTGGAAGAGCCCCTGCGAATATCCCTTTGCATGGCGGGCGACAAAATACACGTCGCGGCGGATGGCCTCTTGGAGTAAGCGGAGGATGCGGCTTTGCGAGTGGCCCTCCGGCAGCGCGGCGACGGCGCCGGAGAAGTCGAGGGCGAGATCGAAGACCAGGCCGGCAACCGCCTTGCCCTCGAGGAAGAAAATGTCGGTGAGGGTGGACTCAAGGACGTCCCACAACTTGCCGCCGGTTTGGTGATAGGGCATCTCGCTGAGGGTGCGGGTGTTGCAGTAGCGAGCGGCGCCTGGCCCGGCGATGGCCGCGGGTGGCGTAGCGACAAGCGTCCCGCTTGTCGGCGCGGGTGCGGGGGCCGGGACCACAAGCGGGACGCTTGTGGCTGCGACCGGCGGAATGTCGGCAACGGAGGCGAAGTATGTGGCGAGGGCGGCGTGGGCGGCGACTCGCGCGGGGTCTGCGGCGAGGTAGTCGGCTTCGACGGCTTCGCAGAGCTGGGTGTGGGCGAAGTCGAGGAGTTCGCCGCGGCGGAGAAGGTAGGGGCGGATGAGGCGCTCCAAGGCGGCGACGTTGCCCCGTGGGTCGGGTGCCGCGCCGTGTCCGGGGGCCCCAACCCTCCCCCTACCCCCTCCCTGAGAGGGAGGGGGGTTGCCACACCCAGCCCCTTGAGGGGGAGGGGAGTTATCAGACCCCTCTCCCTCTGAGGGAGAGGGTAGGGTGAGGGTGGGCGTCACATGAAGGGGACCACCTGGAGCAATGGTGCCGACTAGCTCGGCGTGGGAGAGGCCGTGGCGGCTGACGCCGAGGTAGCTGACGAACTTGCAGACGAGTTCGGCGCCGACCAGGTTGCCCTCGGCGTCGAGGAAGCCAGGGTCGTTGGAGAGGCGGTCCTTGAGTATCCAGAGGAAGAGGCTGCGGGTGTCGCCGGGCAACTGGCGGATGCGGTCGGTGATCTCCTCGTAGGTGCCGAGGGTGCGGAGCTGTTCGAGGGCGACGAGGAGGTAGAGGGGGCTGGCGCTCTCGGCCTTCGAGAGCAGGGCGTCGAGTTGCGCGCGGTCGAGGGTCTTGTGGTAGCGGCGGGCGAAGGCCGTCGCGATGGCCTCGGCGTCCTGGGCGGTGAGGGGGCCGAGCCCTTCCTCGCGCACCTGGTCGCGGCGGAAGCGGAGGGCTTGGAGGACCGGGTGCTGCTCCGGCGCAGTCGGCGGCCCTGTTTGGAGTCCCCCCTTCAGGGGGTCTTCCTTCTGGCCATTCCGCCTAAAGGCGGGACTCCGAACATCGTGCTCAAGAGAGGAGATGATGACGCGAACAGCGGCCGGAAGCGCGCGTGGCAGCCAGCGGAGGGTGTGGGCGCCGTCGGCGGGGTCCATTTGGTTGAGGGCGTCGAGGAGGAGGATGAGGCGATGCGAAGCCGCCGCTTGCTCCAGGAGGGCGGAGAGGCGGGGGATCAGTTCGTCCACGCTGAGGGGGATCGCATCGGTCGCGCCTGTGATTGCTTGAAGCTCGTGGCAGAGGCGGCGCAGTGTGCGGCGGAGATCGGTCGAGCCGGGCGAGGCGCCGACGAAATGCGCGATTGCGGATTGCGGATTTCGGATTGCGGATTGGGAAGGAGCATGGAAGAAATGCGCCAGGAGAGCGGACTTGCCGGAGCCGGGGGCGCCGGTGAGGAGGAGGATGTTGGGCGAGCCGTCGGCGGCGACGAAGCGGTTCATCTCGTCGAGCAGGGCCTGGCGGCTGCCGACGACGTAGCGGGCGGTGCGCTCCTCGATGAACGCCTCCATCGCGGCGGCCTCTTCGGCGAATTCGTCGAGGGGCGCGGGGGCCTCGGTGCCGAACTCCTCGTTGATGCTGGCGAGGAGGTCGTCGTAGACCTGCTGGCCGAATGCCTCGAGCCCTGCAAGACGGCGCTGGGCAGCGTCCCAAGCGGCGGGGTAGACGAAGGGCTCGAAGCCGGCGTCCGTGATGGAACTCTTGAGCTGTTCCAACCTTCCCGCGCTGACGCTGCCGGCCGGCTCCCGGAACTGGCCGGGGTATTCCTCGCCCATCGTGGCCGTCGCAGCGGAATCCCGGAAGTAGAAGAAGCGGTGAGGCTGGCGCTCGGCGCCGAGAGCAGCGTAGTGGACTTCGTCGGCGGTGATGGAGCGTTCCTGGCCGGGGGGAGTCCAGCCGTACCGTCCCCCGAGGATGCACAGGAAGCGTGGGCGGCATTCGTCAATGATCTCGCGGCAGACGGCGAGCGCGTCCTGCTCGCTCGTCACGCCCCAACGGAGGTCTACGTCCACGAAGTGGATGCGGCGCTTGAGGAGTTCCTCGCGCAGGCGCGGGAAGACGAAGCGGACCAGGTGGTCGCGCTCGGCCTGCATGTCGAGAAAGGTCGAAGAGATGAAAACGCGGACGGTTCGCCAGCCCTGGGGCACATTCCCTCCTTTCATCGCCTGCCGGCCGGCGTGAAGGTTAGCATCCGCAAGGGACGCTGTCAACACTCATCTGCTGGAGCGGCGACGAGTGCCTGCGTCGTGTGATCGCTTGATTGGCGTTCAAGATACCGCAAATCCAACGGCTGCGGAACCGCGAGCGATGCCTCAAGATTCACAAGAGGCACACGATCTTGTGTACGTCAGGTGTCTCTCGGCTCAGGATGCAGCGCGGATGGGGGGCGGCGGCAGCGCTGGTCCCCGGCGTTGGCCGGCCGGTTCTGCCTTCTGCCGGCACACGCCTCTCCACCCATCGTTGGAACTCGTCCGCTTCATCGTGGCTACCCATGTCAGGACTATCAGAGATTCTGTGCCGGCTGTCAACTACTCGGGCCGATCCGTGGCCGGCCATGCAAGACATATGGCACGACCACGCCACCGGCGTGGTCGCGCTGGGGAAGACCCTAACCATGCCGGCGCCGGAACGGCCGGCCAAATCTTCTTGACAACAGCCGCCACTTCCTGATAATGGCAGCCTGCCGGGGCACTTCCCGGAGCCGGTCGCGGTGGAGCTCTGCGCTTCATCGGCACGGGCTACGAGTGCCGCGTTCGCTTGGCCGATGGCACGCCGGATGAGGTTGGCCGCGTGACGCGCTCCCAGGGCGGTGCTCAGGCCCAGGATGCCGGGCTCAAAGATCATGCTGATGTCGAGACGCAGTCTTCTCGGTGCGGCGACCGCGTCGGCGGTGACCGCTGTCATCGTCAACCAAAGCGCTGGCGGCGATGTCTCGGCGCCCCAGGCTCCTGAGCCGAATAGGAACACGAAGACGCTGCGATTGGGCCTGTTCCAGCAGGTGCCGGTCAAGTGGGATCTCAAGGCAAATCTGGCCGCGTTCCTCGACGGCGTCGAAACGGCGGCGACCAAGGGTGTGGACCTGCTGGTCGCGCCCGAATGCTTTCTCGACGGGTACGCCGCTTCCGATCCCGCCTCGACCCGGGCCAAACTCGCCGCCGTGGCGCAGGACGCGGCCAAGAGCCCGCACCTCGGCCGCGTGGCCGAAGCGGCGGCCAAGCGCCGCATGAGCATCGTCTTTGGATTCACGCAGAAGGACGGCGACGCGATCTACAACTCGGCCGGTCTTTGGGACGCTCGCGGCCAGCTCACCGGCGTCTACCACAAGACGCACCTGCAGACGCACGACAAGCAGTTCGACCGCGGCGAGGCGCTGCCGGTGTTTGAGTCCCCGTGGGGAGCGCTTGGCATCATGATCTGCGCCGACCGGCGCTGGCCCGAGACGGCGCGGGTGCTGCGCCTGCAGGGGGCGCGGCTCATCCTGTGTCCCGCCTACGGCATGCGCCACGAGGCCAACGAGTGGTGGATGCGGACCCGGGCCTACGAGAACGACTGTTTCGTCGCCTTCGCGCACCCCAGCGTGGGTTTCGTGGCCGACCCCGGGGGGAACCTGGCCGGCAAACTCTCGAACTCTCCGGGCGGCGTGCTCGCCGTCGATCTCGACCTCTCGAAGGCGGACCGCCACGCCCACCTCGATGATCGTCGTCCGGATCTCTACGGCTTGATCGCCCAGCAACCGAAGGACCAGGGCGCGGCTTCGCCATCGCCGCGCCCGGCGACAGAGCCGTCAACGAAGAACAGGCCAAAGGAGGGCGGCCCATGAGCGGTCCGCTTCGCACCCGCTTGTCCATCGCCGGCGTAATCTCGATCGCCTTGATTGCGCTGGCCGGCCTGATCGCGCGGACAGCCGGGGCACTCGGGGCGGCGGAGCAACCGACGACCGGAACGCTCAAGGTCACGATCGTTGATGAATCGGGCAAGCCGCTGCCGGCGCGTGTGCATCTGTGCGATGCCGAGGGGCGCTACCTCTTCGCCGCCGGCCAGTCGAGCCGCCAGCGGGCCGTCTACAAGGGCACCCAGCCGATCGCCGGCGACTGGTTCTACGCAGTGGGCGCCTTCAGCATTGATGTCGCTCCCGGCAATGCGATAATGGACATAGCCCACGGCCCCGCCTTCGCCACGGCCCACGAGGTCGTGCCGATCGTCGCCGGGAAAACCACCGAAAAGACCTGCACGCTGCGGCGCCTGATCGACCTGGCCGCCGCGGGCTGGTACAGCGCCGATGAGCACCTGCACCAGCCGCCCGACAGCCTCCTCATGCTGGCCGAGGACCTCAACCTTGCCGCCACGCCCATCTGCGGCGGCGTGGACCTGCGCTACCGTCCCGACCAGCGGCTCACCCAGTTGCCCGATGCCACGCACCTCCTGGTGAGCCAACTCCCGGCCGTCGAGTTGGACTGCTTCCTGTGGAACCTCACCAAACCCCTGGCCCTGCGCCTGGACGACCAGGACTGGCCGATATGGACAACGCCTACCGCGCCCAGGGCCTGGCGCATCTGGATCACGAGGTCAAGGCCAAGACCTGGCCGTGGGAGGGAAAAGGCGCGTTCCGCGGCGGAATCTACACCGACGAACAACTCCGCGAACTCGAGCGGGCCACGATCGAGTACTTCCGCCAGTACCCGCCCTGGCGCATCGGCCACATCGGTTACGGTCAGGGCTACCCGCGCGAACTCTACGACCTGCCGCCCGAAGAACTCGATGGCCGGGCAGGAGGACGTGCGCGGCTACGTCCGCGCCCACGAGCTGCTCGACGAGTACTGGTTCGTGCCCCGCTCCGTCGAGACGCGCGGCGAATCCTGCCCGGCCCCGCCAGCTACACCAATCGCTTCCACTCGCTCGACCTGGCGTTCCAGCGGATGTTCGCCGACGTCCTCGGGAACGCTCGGCAGCACAAGCTCGACCGCCGCGGCCTTGCTAAGCCTGCACGTTCTCTTGATCGGCGTCCAAGCGATCACTTACTACTCTGGCCGCAAATCAGTTTGCATTCCGCAGTGTAGCGACAAGCGTCTCGCTTGTCGAGAACGGCCGCAAGCGGGACGCTCGCGGCTACTCTTGCAGCGGTTACCCTGTGCGCATCGGCTTGGCCGATGCAAACTGATTTGCGGCCGGAGTAGTAGCAGGACCTGACAGCAAGTGTGCAGGGGTCGATCCCGAACGATCGTAGAACGTGGGTTGCACGCGCTTGGGGATGGAGTATCCTGCTGGGGCCGAGCGAATGGCTCCGCGAAGGCTGCGTGATGGGGCACTGATCTGGCCAGGCAAAGTGGACAACGTGGGGCCAGCCAGGGCGTCGCACCCTGTCGGCCTGATCAACGCCGGCGACCCTCGAAGCGCGGCAGACGATGCCTATGAGTTTGGGCAGGTCTACCTGGCGCGCACCTCCATCGCGCTTCGCTGGGCGGCGCTGGTCCTGGCCTGCGCGCCGTGGGCCTTCGCGGCGCAGGGCGCGGCCCCCAAGGGGCTCGCGGCGAAGTACCACGACGACCAGGGAATCGCGAAGGACCCCGCGGTGATCTTCGCTGACGACTTCGAGTCGT
>VGYV01000503.1 GCA_016872855.1 Planctomycetota bacterium | reverse complement strand
CCACCTTGCCAAGGTCCCTGCTCGGGATCTCTCTGTGCCTGAGATCAAATGCTTCTCCAGATTCCTGACAGAGGATGACAATCGTGACTTTGAAACTCTTTGTCTCAAGCAACTTTCTAGAAACAAATGCCACTATCCTATCGTCTTTCAGGATCGGCGACACGCTGCTAAGGGCAATGCCACACAGTGTGAGCTCTCTTTCCGCGCGGAGGATCTGTTCCGTCAGTGCTGGTAGGGCCTGATTGCGAGAGGCGTAGTACGCTACGATACCTCCTCCAACGAGAGGGGGCAGCGAACTCGGGGGAGCTTGGTCTGTCCCCGCTTGAGGTCGGTGAGCGCTCGATCCTAGCCTATGCCGGAGTAGCAGCGCGTAGGCGAGTATGAGGACTGCATTGACCGCGAAGCATGTCAGGCGAGTCTCACGAGGCAACAAAAGAATCACGGCAAGGAAGCTCAACTGGATGACAACGGCGACTAGAGCGTAAAGACGAGTTTCGGGTGGGACATCGGCGAACAACGCCGTGACCATCTGCATGAGCCGACCGCTCACGCCCAAGGGCGCTGCCTCTGCCTTCGCCGGATCCTTCCTAGCCATCCCCTCTCCTCAGGCTTCGCTCGCTCAAGGCGATGTACGCCAACTCAATTGTCAGTTCAGGGCTTTGTTGAGAAAGAGAAACGCGATGTCGCTACCCCAAGCATGCCAGTCACAGCTGGTGTGGTCAGCGTTGCGCCCATCGCACTGCGTGAACCACAAGAATAGGGTAGCGCGGTCGGGCGGGTCTGTCAAGACCGCCTGAAGGCCGAACTACAAGCGCGCCCTTTTCGTCGCGGTGGGGCGAGTGGGCAACGAGGAAGACTGCCTGAAGGCAGGACTCCGAACCCAGAGGGCCACGTCTTCGATTCTCAGCCTCTCGCCCCTCTGATGCCTCTGCGTGAGTGCCTCGGCTTCGGGTTCCGGGCTTCGCGTTCCGCGTGCATGTATGCACGCCCTACCGCTGCTTCCGTTTCGCGGCGTTTCGCGTGTTTCGCGGGCGGGCTCTCTCCTTCGACCTCCCCCTCTGGCCTCTGCCGTCTGCCCTCTGTCGTCTTTGACTGCGCGCGCTCACTGCCCGAAGTGTTCAGGCAGGTGTTTGCGGGCGAGAGCGAGGAGTTCCTCGCGGCTCATTGCGGTGAGGCGGCCGGAGGCGAATTGGGCGTCTACGGTGTCCTTGATGGCGAGGATGCCGGGGTGGTCCTTGGCAATCTGGGTGCCGCGGTCGCGGAGCTCGAGGTCAACCCACGCGGCGATGCCGGCCACGCCGCTCTTGTCGGTGATGGAGATGGTGGGGGGGACGCCGAGGATGCGTTGGGTGTCGAAGATGGTGTAGATTTCGGGGTTCTTGCGGAGTCCGTCGGCGTGGATGCCGGCGCTGGTCATGTTGAAGTCGGCGCCGACGTAGGGTTGGCTCCGGGGGGGTTCGTAGCCGATGACCTTGCGGTAGTAGTCCGCGATGTCCGTGATGACGCGGAGGTCCATGCCGTTGGTGTCGCCGCGGAGGGCGGTGTATTCGATGGCGAGGGCCTCGATGGGGGGGTTGCCTGTGCGTTCGCCGATGCCGAGGAGGGTGCCGTTGGCGGCGGCGCAGCCGTAAAGCCAGGCGGTGCTTGCGTTTGTGACGACCTTGTAGAAGTCGTTGTGGCCGTGCCATTCGAGCCAGGCGGGGGGGACGTTTGCGTATTGGATGAGGCCGTAGATGACGCCCTGGACGCATCGGGGGACGGATGAGCCTGGGTAGCAGACGCCGAGGCCAAGGGTGTCGCAGCAGCGGATTTTGACGGGGCGGCGGCTCTGTTCGGCGAGCTTCATGAGTTCCTGGGCAAAGGGGACGACGAAGCCGAGGAAGTCGGCGCGGGTGAGGTCCTCGAAGTGGCAGCGGGGGATGATGTCCTGCTCGATGGCGGCCTTGACGATGCCGAGGTACTGGTCGAGGGCCTGCTTGCGGCTCTTGCCGAGCTTGAGGAAGATGTGGTAGTCGGAGCAGGAGGTGAGGATGCCAGTTTCGCGGAGGCCCATTTGCTTGACGAGCTTGAAGTCGGAGGGGGTGGCGCGGATCCAGCCAGTGACCTCGGGGTAGCGGAAGCCGAGGTCGAGGCAGCGGCGGACGGCCTCCTTGTCCTTGTCGGAGTAGAGGAAGAATTCGCACTGGCGGATGACGCCGTTGGGACCGCCGAGTTCGTGGAGGAAGGTGTAGAGTTGGACGATTTGCTCGGGGGAGTAGGGGGGACGAGCCTGTTGGCCGTCGCGGAACGTGGTGTCGGTTATCCAGATTTCCTCGGGAGGCCACATGGGCACGCGGCGGTGGTCGAAGGGGATACGGGGGACCTCGACGTAGGGGAAGGTGTCGCGGAAGAGGTTGGGTTCCGCGATGTCCTGAAGTTCGAAGTGGTGTTCCTCTTGTTCCAGGGTGCGGGTGTGGTTGTTCCAGCGCAGCATGGCGCCCTTCCTTTCTGTGACGGTGCACGCTAGGGGGGTGGGCCTATGCGGCTGGCCCTAAGCCGCTCACCGCTCTCCATTATAGCAGATTCGACGGAGAAGGGAAGGAAAAACCTCGCTTGTGGAGGCGGATTTTCCCTTGACGCGGCGGTGCGGTGTGCTATAATTCAGGCAACCCCGTTGCGTGGCCTCCCCGTCGAGAGGGACCTCCTCTGTGACCATACTCGAGGGCCTTGGCCTCGGCGCTCTGCAAGGCATCACCGAGTTCCTGCCGATCTCCAGCACGGGGCACTCGGTGCTCGCACGCGACCTGTTTGGCATCACAGAGGCGCACGTGACCCTCGAGGTGGTCCTCCACGCGGGGTCACTGCTCGCCATCCTGGTCTTCTTCTGGCGCGATCTTCTCTCGCTCATCACGTCGCGTCGGCGGCTGATTCCAGCGCTCGTGGTCGGCTCGGCTCCCGCGCTGGTGCTCTACGTCGCGCTCAAGCCGCAGGTGGAGGCGCTGTTCGAGCGTCCGCTGGGCGTGGGGGTGGGGCTGCTGGTCACGGGCACGGTGCTGTGGCTGGCCGAGCGGCGCGCGAGCGACGAGCGGGAGCTGGAGAGCGTGCGGCCTGGCGACGGCTTCTGGATCGGCATCGCCCAGGCGATTGCCATCGTGCCGGGCATCTCGCGCTCGGGCATGACCGTGAGCGCCGGGCTGGCGAGCGGGCTGCGGCGGGACGCGGCAGTGGCCTTTGCGTTCCTGCTCGGCGCCATCGCCATTGGGGGGGCGACGCTGCTCAAGGCGCGCAAGATTGCCGAGGCGGCGTCGGTGAATCCCGCTGCCTTGGCCTGCGGCTTCGCCGCCTCGGCCGTGGTGAGCCTGGCGGCGCTCGGGCTTCTAAGGTCTGTCGTGCGACATAAGTGCTTGCGGTACTTCACGATATATTGTTATGTGGTGGGCGCTGCGATATTGCTTGCAAAGCTCACCGGGCTGTGGTAGAATAGGCGCGTTACGCACCTCCCCGTGAGGCGTCTCCCCGCGCCTCGTGTGCGCTATCCCCGTACAACCACGGACCTCGCTTCGAGGGCAGTCATGAAACGCCTCCACCTCGCGCGTGTCGCCGTGTCCCTGCTGGTCCTCGGGCTGTGCACGTTCGCCACGGTGAGCCTTGTGACCTTCAGGACGACCGACCTGGCCACCTACAGCCTCCCGCCAGCGTCGCCGGTGCACAACGGCTGCGGACTCTTCGGCGCGAAGCTCGGCGCCTTCCTCCTTGAAGGGCTGGGCACATGCTCCTACGTTCTCATCCTGCTCCTGGCCGCATGGGCCGTGCTGAATCTGCTGGGCCGCGGCCTCGAGCAGATCGCGGTCCGCACCCTGGGCGCCGTGCTCCTCATGGTCTGTGCCTGCACGTTCGCCGGGGGAGCGGGGCGGACGGCGGCCGCCATGCCCAGCCACGGCGGCTCGGTGGGCGTGGCCCTCAACGCCGCCGTGGTCGAGTACTTTGGCCACACGGGCCAATGGCTCCTCGGCGCCGCCGTCACCATGATGGCGCTCCTGCTGCTGTCGGTGGACGACTTGCTGGTGCCACCCGTCACCTGGCTGGGCCAGGCGGGCAGAGACCACCTGTTGCCGCTCCTGAAGCGAAGGCGGCCCCGTGCGCGCGCGCCGCGCGCCGTCCCTGCCGCGGCGTCGGAGGCCGCGGCCGACGCGCCAGCCGAGGGCGTCGTCAGGCTTGAGACGGACGCCGAGGATGAGGCCTGGGCCACCCCGCCCGACGCGGTTCAGGCGGACGAGCCAATTGACACGGGCCGCCCTGTGAGCGGCGGATACCTGAACAGCATTACCCAGGCCGACCGCAACGAGGCGGCAGCCTCCGCCGACATCGAGGCCGGGACAGGCGTGCCCCTCGACATCGAGAGCGAGATGCCCACCGAGGCCAGCGGCGGCGAGGCCGGCGCCGCCGAGCCAGCCGCCACCGAAGCGGACCCCGATGCGGAGCTGGAGCCCCCCGAGCCTCCCCCCGCGAAGGAGCCGGCGCAGGCTAGAGAGGACCACACCGCCGAGGGCGAGGAGGCGACGGACGACGAGGACCTCGACGACGAACCCCGCGCGCCCAAACGCGCCCTGCCCAGGAACGAGAACTACCTGCTCCCGCCCATCGCGCTCCTCGACGAGGCCCACAGCATTGACCGCAGCCTGCGCAGCCAACACGTTCAGGAGCAGATCGAAATCCTCGAGCGCACGCTCAAGGAGTTCGGCGTCGGCGCCCGCGTGGTGGACATTGATCAAGGCCCCGTAGTCACCCGCTACGAGCTCTCGCTCGAGGCGGGCACGAAGCTCTCGAAGGTCACATCGCTCAGCGACGACCTGGCCATCGCCACCAAGGCCCCAGCCGTCCGCATCGTCGCCCCCATCCCAGGCAAGTCCACCGTCGGCGTCGAACTGCCGAACATGGACAAGGAGCTCGTCCGCCTCCGTGAGCTGTTCGAGAGCGACAGCCACCGCAAGCGCGACCTCACCATCCCGCTGTTCCTGGGCAAGGATGCCTCGGGCAAGCCGATCATCGCCGACCTCACGAAGATGCCACACCTCCTCATCGCCGGCGCCACCAACTCCGGCAAGAGCGTGTGCATCAACTCCGTCGTCGCCAGCGTCCTCATGACCCAACACCCCGACGACGTGCGCCTGATCCTCATTGACCCCAAGATGGTGGAACTGAGCGCCTTCTCCGAAATCCCACACCTCCTCACCCCCGTCGTCACCGACATGAAGCGGGCCACCTGGATCCTGGACTGGGCCACCCGCAAGATGGACGAACGCTACGACACCCTCGCCGCCGTCGGCGTCCGCTCCATTGCCGCCTACAACCGCCTCGGCGAGGCCGAAATCCGAAACCGCCTGGGCGAGGACGTGGACTACGACCGCATGCCCTTCCACCTCCCCTACATCGTCATCATCGTGGACGAGCTCGCCGACATGATGATGCTGGCCTCGAAGAACATCGAGACCTCGATCACCCGCCTCGCCCAGAAGTCCCGCGCCGTGGGCCTCCACATCATCCTGGCCACCCAGCGCCCCTCCGTGGACGTCATCACCGGCCTCATCAAGAGCAACCTCCCCACCCGCATCTCGTTCCAGGTCACGTCCAAGGTGGATTCGCGCACGATCCTCGACCGCAACGGAGCCGAGAAGCTCCTCGGCTGCGGCGACTTCCTGTTCCTGCCGCCCGGCTCCTCCAACCTCGTGCGCGCCCAGGGCACGTTCATGAGCGACGAGGAGCTGCACCGCATCGTGGACTTCGTGAAGCGCCAGGCGAAGCCCGACTTCAGCCTGAACCTTGACGGCTGCACGAGCGGGGACGACGAGGCGGGCGACCCTGCAACCGCCGCGGACGGCGGCAGCGATGACCTATACGAGGACGCCTGCCGCATCGTGCTGGCCAGCGGACGCGGCTCCGTCTCCCTCCTCCAGCGCAAGCTCGAGATAGGCTACACCCGCGCCGCGCGGCTCATGGACATGATGGCCGCCGAGGGCATCGTGGGCGACTACAAGGGCTCGAAGGCCCGCGAGGTCGTCACCTCCCTCGAAGAATGGGAGGCCAAGCGCGGCAAAGCGCCCTCGCCCAGGCCCCCCGACAGCCTGGATGAACACTACGAGCGCCTCGACGACGCCGCCGAGGACGACCGCGACGACGACTAACCTTGCTGGGCGCCGAGCCGCCCAGCAAGGAAGTACCAAGTCCCAAGGCACAAGTGCCAAGCAAGTCCCAAGTGCCAATGCCCAAGTCACGCTTCATCCCTTGCCC